>NZ_JAWOVO010000012.1:0-150446 GCF_033339955.1 Vibrio sp. 1731
TATGCCTGAAACTCAGTATGTTGTTTAAGAACTGAACAACATGGGGCTACCATGTCTTCTCATCGAATTAAGCAACAAAGCCTCGTGTTACTTTTCTGCTACTGACAAGCGCAAGTATCACCACGATGACAGCACCAGCGATAGCCACGTGAATTATTGAGATTTGTTCCATTTACCCAGCCTATTGATTGCTTGTTATTTTGATATAAATACAACATAGCGCATATTCAACAACAGATTTCTAGGCCAGATCACAGACCTCGAACTCACCAAGTGGCCACCAACCCTTTAACATATTATTTTTAAAGGCTTCGTGGCCACTTTACTGTATTTACGTCCCCGCCACCTGACATAAACGCTACGTAAATAACATTACAAATCAACCAGATAGCCCCAAGACCCACTCTATGGGAATCCGTGAGATTCTATTTCCTGTCCTATTTTGGGCTCTGACTACATAATCCTTCCTGACTGAGCAGTTCGCTCACATATTGAAACATTTGATAAGGACTAAACCATGGAAAACAGAATCCCAGCTTCCATCCAAAAAGATATTAAGATTCTGACTAACCTACTGGTTGGTAACGAAAACTCTCTGGTTAACGAGCAAGATGAAACTGTAGAACTGGTCGCATACGGAGACTCTGAATTTGGCGGCCTGATCATGGCCTTTAACAACTCTGAGTCGCTGATCTGTACTAACGGAGAGTATGACCACGAACGTTTCTTAAGACTGACCGATCACTTCAGAACAGAATCTGAACATCTAGTAGGTAATACCCACATACTGACAACTAAAGTAACCTTCGAGGGTGTAGAACCTGCGGAATTTGAAGCCGTGTACGACTTTGACAATAACAAAGGACTGCCTCTGCAGATGTACCAAGCTTATGAGTACCTTCGCTCCAACCTTTCGCTTCCGTTGGACATTATGCTGGAAATATTTGGTGCGATTACCAGTGCAATCACATTCCACCAAGAGGAGTTATTTCATACCGGACTAGCCGGAACGATGGGCGACCACTTTGATGTCGAAAGAGCTATTGCCCACGATGTAAGACTTCAACACCAAAGCGACTAACACTTAAGTCTGTTTATTCAGACCGCACGAAAAATAAACACATATTAATTAAGCAACTAGCCGTGAAATATCGGTGACGGCCTCTTGCACCCTGAAATCACCGCTTAAGTTATTAAGCGGCCAATACAACACGGAGATTTATTATGAACAATTCAGTACAAGCTATTATTCCGAAGCCACTGACAGCCTATGTTGAGGCATATTTAGGTCTTATCACCGACCCGTTCTACTCGAATGAAGACCTGGGCATTAACCCAAATAAAAACCGAATATCTATCGGGGCAGAAAATATTGGTCCAGGTGCCTTTAGTATTTGTCACAATTCAGATGTTTTCACGAATGATCAGGAAGAAAACGCTCGTCGCATAAATCATTTCATCGACAGTGAGTTTCTCATCTATTTCGAAGTTCCAGAAGAACTCGACGCGCACTCAGAGTTTGCAGGCATCCACTTTGAAGATAAAGAGTTCTGGTCATCTTATGATTATCAAATGCCTGGATATCCGCAGTTCCTATACGACTTTCTCTCACATTTGATTGAAAGCAAGTCCTATTCCGTCGAAGGCACGCTTGCCATCTTTGGAAGCCTATTACATCAAATCACCGTGCCTTACTGGGGTGAGTTCATGGATGAAGAAGAGCTCCAACAAACCGAGGTTTCTCGTCTCCTTGGACTGCATTTTGACATTGTAACCGCTGTACGACATGACCTCGACTACAGTCAGCAACACCACTCAAAGATTACACAACCAGCTGAAGCTTAATGAATTAGCACTCAGTGGGAATGGGTGAGACACACTCTGATAGGACGAAATCACAATTCCATTTACATTCTACGGGTGGCCCCAGAGAGGCCCCCATTCAACAAATTTTTATGTTTAGAAGGATTCAATATGAACACTAATATCCAAACTAATGCTGTCACAACTGTCGTATCTGGTGCCCTTTCTCCGGAAGCATCATTAAACGATACACAAAAGAAACTCCAGACACTTAAAGATCGTGCCGCCGCTAATACCGTGCCAAGCCAAACCGTACTTGAACAAGCAAGAGTGGGCGAAAGCGCAACTCCCTTCATGGCTTTTTCCGTTGAGCATGAAGATGTGAATATTCACTGGATTGATACGCCAGAGAAGAAAGGCTACATCCTGTGTAACGGTAATGGTTGCCCGCTATGTCGTGCTGGCAACAAAGCATACAACCGCCTACTGCTACCTGTATTTAACTTCAGCTCTCGTCAAGTTGAGATTCTGGCAATCACCGATGCTACCCATCCCAAAGCAGCTCTGCCGCAAATCCTGCCAGTTTTTGATGCTGTAGAGCCAATGATGATACTCATGAGTCGTCACCGTAACAGCTATACCGTGGATTTAAAACCGATACCTGAGAACATCGATCTGGGCCAGTCAGAGATCGAAGTTTTTAATAATGCCTACGCTAACGGGGAGTTTAAACTGAGCGACGTGTTCCAGAAGTGTTCTAGCGAAGAGCTGGCAGCAATACCGAGTATCCAAGTGATGCTTCAATGTTATGGCTACACGGCGGCTTAACAATGAACTCGTCTCTGAATCAAATCAGCAGCGCTATGGCGCTTGCTGGTTTCAGAAAAGAAAATAATGGTCTCTATGTCCTGTCACTTCTTAAGAAGCACCCTCACCTGCTGATTAACTGGGCGGTAGGTGTGGGTAAATCTACCAATATGGATCAAGTGATAGAATATGGCATAGAATCAGGTCAGTATGATTTGATCATCGTGCTGGCCCCCACTCGCGCTATCATCAATGAGCGCGACTATATCCAGTTCCCGCCTGAAAATATCAAAATCACTAATCTCCGCCCGCGTCCTAAAGAGCTGTGCGGTAAGCAGCGCAATGCTGACTGGGCGGACTATGAACAGCGTGGCCTTTCTATACTTGGTAAACGCACTATTTGCGCCTTATGTCCTAATCAAGAGAAATGCCACTGGAAAGATCAATTTGGTGATGTTTTGCGCGGCACCCAAGTGCTCTTCGCTACCCAAGCCCATTTGACAAATGACTTGAATTTTATTGCTCGAATGAAAGCTAAGTGTGAAGCTCAGAATGTACTGGTTATTTTTGATGAAGCGACGGTATCGCTAACACCATATAGCCGCACTATCACGCAAGAAGAAATAGCGAACCTAATCTTCTGTTTGTGCGAATCAGACATCTCTCAGAAGCGCAAGGCCGCCAGCGTGTTTGCCTTGCAAAGCCTACTCAATGCAGCAACAGATGACCTGAGAGAGCCTGACGTATGGTCTATGCCCTCGATCTATCCGACGGAAATCCGAGAGCTGGTTACTATTGGGGAGCGCCACTGGCCGGGAGAATTCCGCAACATTCACTTTGACCTGCAAGCACTGATGAATTCGCCTTTAGATTCACGCGAGAAAACCGAGTTCGGTGATATACGCTTTTCTGCAACACCACTTGCGGCGGACTGCGATGTTCTACTCTACAGCGGCACGACTCATGAAACATTGCTGAACCATAAGCTGGGGCTTAATTTTCACAATTTCTATCAGGACACAGCCTTTAAAGGCGATGGTACTCAGTGGCTGAATATTGCCTCTTCTCTGGGTACATCTGGTCATTTCCTGAAGAACTCCCCACAGATATTGGACTTTTTTCTTGAGTTAACTCTCAAGCGCATCCGGGAAGGTAAACGAGTGCTGCTGATCTCAAAGAAAAAGCATAAGCAATATTGCATTGATACGCTGAATGAGATGCTAACCGTCCGTAGTATAGATGATGTTCAAATCGTCGATGGCGAAGAATACGATTCCAATGGCACCATCACTCAGATACCAGTCATCCACTACGGTGTAATTGGCATTAACCAGTTCGAGCAATTCGACTGTGCTTACTGTCTGAATAGCTACTACGTTACCAAAACCATATTAGCGAATGCCCTACAAGACATGCGAGCCAGTGATGAGCAGCTGGAAATGGAAATCAAAGTACTGCCGAACCCTCGCCGCCGTCATGCCCGCATTGCTGACAATAAGTACCGATATACCGATGTAGCTCAACTGACTGACCCGATGTTGCAGACCCTAGAAATGGGCACCGTGATACAGGCTGTAGGCCGAGTGCGTCCTTTCACATCGCCATGTGAGGTTATTACTTTCCAGAACAATCCGCACCCTAACTATCAGTACGATGCTGAGTTCAACAATCTGGCAGAAATACGCGAGCACTTCGGCATTGATAGTCAGCGCGCACGAACAACTGGTACTAAAAAGCAAGAAATACAGCAACTTAAACAACAAAGCTTAACACAAAAGCAAGTTGCTGAGCAGTTGGGTATAGGCGTTCGCACCGTCCGTCGCTACTGGAGTGGCCAAAAGTCCTAATAAAACCATTTTTATAGGGTTGCTGGCCACCCGGAGGCCCTACGTTTCCAAGAGAGAATATTGATTATGAATTTATTGCCCGCACTAGCAAAACGATTTAACGAAGCCGAATTCGAGCCAAAGAAAAGTGCTATTATATTGCCAATGCTGCCACCACTAGATTCAGCGGCGGTGACGTACATTGGAACCCAAGAAGACTTGGAAGATCTGATACATCTAGCTCATCAGTTGCCATTGACCGGCGTGTCACTAGACTTTGAGTTTAAGTTCAGCCGCCTCGCAATCCCACTTCGAGGTAACAAGCAAAAACAGGATATCCGAAGTATTCAACCCCTATTGATGGCTGTTACTTTGATGACCAACACAGGCAATCAGTTGCATCTTCACAATTATGTTATTGATTTAACTAAATTCAAAGAACCGAAACTTCTTCAGCCATTGCTTGACCTGCCCACGACCTATATCGCCCACCATGCCAAAGCCGAGTTACATTGTCTCTGGCAATTGGGTCTGACTGAGCCTCGCAATATCTGGGACACCTGTATCGCCGAGAGAGCACGATATCTGGGCCTGCATGTGTTAGACAATGATCAGGTATTTGATTCAGAGAACGCAGAGATTTGCGCCAGAGCAGAGCACGCTGAAAACAATCGGATCCGTTATGCACTAAATACCGTGGCGAGCCGCTATGATATTCACCACCGATTCAATTTGGTGAAATCAGACTTGCAGCACTCCTTTATTGACTATGACAGTGGAGAATTTACCCGCGAGCAGATCCACTATGCAGCTGAAGACGCTATTGTTGCAGCAAAGCTTTACCTGTCTCAGATGCAGCAGTTGACCCTCCAGGGAAGTTACCACCACCTTATCACGGTGGAGATGCCCTGGACCATCACCAATGCAGCCATGGAGTGGCATGGGGTGAGTGTTGATCGGGAAAAATGCAACGCTGTGCTCAATGCCAGTACGCCTAAGCTGAAAGCGCTCAGAAGTCAGCTGGCACAAATGGGGTTAGACAATCCCAATAGTCACCAACAAAAAGAAACGTTTTTCCGTAAACTCAACTTACTCGATCATTTTAACAAGGGCGGCAAGTACAGCTTCAAGTTGCAACTATTGAAAGATCTGGCCCATATCCACCCTGCCATCGGCCTACTGGCTGAATTTAGCAAGGTTCAAGCCATTGAGAGAGATATACTGCTTCGGCCTACTATTATCGGTTCCGATAGTCGCGTGCACCCAGAGCACAAACAGCTGGAAGTCGTAACCGGGAGACAATCTTGTGCCAGCCCGAACCTGCTCGGACTACCTGGCGCAATGCGCCCACTCATCATCCCGAAGAAAGGAAATGGCATCGGTGAAGCGGACTATTCCCAGATTGAAGTCGCCATCACAGCTGCGGTCTACAGCGATAAAAACCTGATTGCTAAGTTCAACGCGGGGGATATCTACACAGTCATGGCTCAGGAGTTCTATGCCAACGAACTGGATGACGAAGATCGGCAATGCGATTCCGGCACTTTCAAGCATAAGCACAAAGACAAGCGGGATATCATGAAAACATGTGTACTCGGTATTCTGTACGGCCTATCCCCCTTCGGACTGGGTAGCCGTCTTGAGATATCAGAACTCGAAGCCAAACAGTTGATGAATCGGTTCCTAGCTATGTTTCCTACCCTGAAACACATGATGGAAACCGCGCCACAACAAGCAGCATATCGGGGTTGTGTGAGCACCAGTACCGGATTACATCGCCACCGTTCTAATAGCGGTGCACTAAGCCGCCACGAGACAAACTGGATGGTGAATATGCCTGTTCAAGGAACAGCTGCCGCTCTGTTTAAGATCGCGGGGAATCGACTCTACCAACTTTACAAGCCCTATGGTGCTAAGCTGATCTTGGCTATGCATGATGCCTTTATCTTCGAAGCCCCATTAGACAAGATGCCAGAGGTTGGACGATTGACAATCGACGTGATGATTCAGACTGTGGTTGAATTCTTCCCTGAACTCAAGCCACGCATCGACCTGAATGACTCTGCCACTCATTGCTGGACTAAAGATGGGGATGCAGGCAGTGTTGAACGTTGGATTGCAGAGCGTTAACAGTATATGGAGGGGTTAGCAATGCTACCCCCACAATCAGCCTTTAGCATCTGATTACGACTATTCAGAACCCGCGTAATATTTTAGTAATTCACCTGGCTTTTTGATCTTGCTGAGCCAACGATTTACCGATTTTGATTTATCACCCTGACCATCTGACAAATTAAATTTATCGATGATTTCATACACTAACTGTGTTTGCGCATACTCTTTTTCATCGTTGGTCATGTGGTAGAGCCAGCCTTTTAAGAACACCAGCTTAACTGTTTCCTGAGACAGGTAGACTTTTTCCATGTCTTGTTTGTCTGTCGTGCTCTCTGCCTTCTTTTTACGCCCAGCCTTACCAAGCTGGTTAGCTAAGAAAAGATCGGGACACTTTACCTGTCTTTTCTTCTTCGTTGATCTTTCCTGCACTTGCTCTTCTTCAGCTTTCTCTATCAAAGAGTAAATCAGGGGGAGCAAGCGCTTAGCTTGATTTAAGGTCCATAACGATTCATGTTCTTTTAGTAATTGAGTTAAGTTGAGCGCCAGTACTGCCAAAACATGGTGTTCTCGGATTTTCGTACCAGACGTAAGATCTTTGGTCACCTCCGATACGGCCCCTTTATCAACACAGTACTGCGTCAATTCAAACCAACTTTCTTTACTTCTCTCTAAAGCAAGCTCATATGGCGGCACAAATGGCTTTGTCGGTTCATCTTCGTCAATAAGCGCCAGTATTTCTGAAAACTCAATACTCGATACTATATCTGATATTAAGTCATCGATGCTTCGCAACGCTTTGCCTATCAGCTCATACAGCTGCTCATCTTGCTGGCTATGCTCAACAAGTCTCGGAAGAACATTCATCACGATCGAGAAGTTTTTCTCACTCACATTCAGCAAAAATTTGCAATGCTCAGTACAGTGGCGAAGATAAAGCTTCATCAAGGGTCCATAAAACAGATCTAACTGAGACCAGCCGTACGTTTCTGTTCCAGGTAAATGTGTTCTTTTATGTTTTGGATGGAATACGTCCAGCTCATCTCCGTACAACTTTTTCATAGTAATAATATCTGGATCGCTGCTACTGATTTTGTAACCCATCGCCTCTCTCTTTTTCCAGCCAAATCAAAGGCGCATAGTACAGCAATTGAAGGTGGCCACCAATCCTATTACATGCTTTAAAAGACTCTTAACCACGTGGTCTCTCCGGCTCCGTGGCGATTGCTGCTGGCGTGTATGGTGACTCAAACTTAGTCAAGATGTATAACCAAGGCGATCTTTACACAGCCATGGCGCAAGAGTTCTTTTTGTAATGAGTTAGAATCAGAATACCGCAGCTGCGATTCGTCGGCCTTCAAAGAAAAATATCCAGAGAAACGAGCGGTCATGAAGTAATTCACACTTGGCCTAATTTACGGTATCACCAGCTTTGGAATAGCGAAAAAAAACTCAATATCAGGGTCAACAATGCCACGGAACTGATGGATAAATTTCTATCGATGTTCCCCGAACTGCAAAAAGCAATTGATAAAACGCCCCAGTATGGCGCTCTACGAGGCCATGTAAGCACTGCAACGGGATTGCACCGATACCGCCAATTGGATGCTAAGCGCGGCCATACTGAGAAAAACTGGATGGTGAACATGCCAGTGCAAGGTACAGCTGCGGCACTGTTCAAAGCAGCCGGAAATCGACTTCATCAATTGTATAAAGGTTACGACGCCAAATTGATCGTTGCGATGCACGATGCCTTTGTTTTCGAAGCACCGAAAAAACACCTAAGCGCAGTCAGCGAGTTAACTGCACAGATCATGACCCAAGTAGTGCAGGAGATGTACCCTCAGTTGAAGATAAGAGCCGATATCAACATAAGCCAACCAGATTGTTGGACCAAAGATGGTGATCCGAACACACTTGATGTGTGGCTAGCTAAATGACCAGAACTGGACGCAAGGCCTAATGGATTTAGTATTAAGGTTTTGTGTCCACTTTTTCTGTTTCTCAAATAGTGATTAGTGGGCAAATCGATACTTAGTTGATTGGATAGCTCTCTTAGTGGTACCAATTCCCTAGCACACTTATGCCCCCTTTTCTTGTTATCACTGAAGCTAATTAATTTCTCTTGGATGAAAGTTCCCCTTACCCAAAGTTTTCCGAGGGCGCGTCGAAGTAAGCAATTTAAAAATTATGCGTCATTTTGTAATCTAAGATCCAACAACTCTCGTTAACCTATTGATTATCAAATGAACTATGATTGGAAAGGCTGCATGATAGGAGTATGAAAAGCTGCTAAAAGAGTTAAAAGCATTCTATAGTGGAGAAATAATGTTCGAGTTTCAGAGAAATAAAGCAGAATATTTGTATCACCATACAAAAAGTTATACCGCGATTAACTTTATCCTCAAGAATAACGTTTATTTTAAAATGCAATCAAGTGTGTATACTATATGCCGTTCAATGGGGCTAAAAATAAAGGAACTATATGTTTAATAATAAATTACTTTTAGTAGGGTTGTCGTTAGCTGCGTTGGGTGGCTGTACATCTGTTCAATACAATGGTTCGCCAGCGAACTCGGTCACTAAAGTTGACTATCCATCTGTTGGTGAAGTTAAAACAGCTTATGTCGGAGACCATTTGGTTAGCAAAGGCACAATGGCTGAAATGAGCGTATTACGCGTATCAAGCATGATTAAAAGTTTGGCGTATGACATACCTCAGGGTGACTACAATCAACTCGGATACGATAACAAGCAACAGTTTTTCTCTCCTGTTGGCGTTATTAAAGCGGCATTAGCGGACCCTATACAGGGCATTGCCGTAGAAAATAATCAACAAAATGAAGTTTGTTTTGTAACCATCTTTGGTGCGAAGTCTTGTGTAGATGATGCTTATGGTAAGTTTACTATCACTAAGAAAATGTCCCAGTTCCAAGACAGTTTCCAACAGACTTTGATATACAGCGGTAAGGTAGGAAATAAAATCAATATTAGTTACCGTGAGTTTTCCAATGACATGGCAAGACCAGCTTTTAATAATGAAGCAGAGTATGACCTAAGTGAGTCGAATCAAATTGGTTATAAGGGCGCTGTGATTGATGTTTTGGAAGCCGACAATACCAAAATTACATATCGGCTTATCAGAAACTTTCCAAACTAAATATTAGCCCACGAAGAGGTATAGTTTTTGGGAATGGTTGTACAGACTCAGATATATCTTCAATTTGATCTGCTCCAGTCAGAGTGGACACTGAACTTAAGTGAATTTTCCATACTTGAAGTTATTCGTGTTTTGCTACTTTAAGTAGAAACTCTAAGTAACTTCTGTCCAAAAATAATTTGGAGACACTCAGAACTCAAAAATCAAGTGTAATCACTGCGTGAACGAAAGTGGACGACATTCCTTAATGAGTCATTTACTAAGGAAACACGTCCACTTTTGTGAGCCTCATTGCCCCTTAACAAAAAAAAGCAGAGGGTTCTCCCCTGCTCTTCTGGCGCTCAGTCAATCATCTATAACCTCGTCGGCGACAATACCGATCAAAAACCCAGCAACTCCACCAGCTAAAGCACCGTAGGCCCCATAGTACCTAGCTCCGAGAGCTGCACCTATTTTCGCTGCACGAATACCTGTGTTCTTTTTGGATTGGGATGACGATTGTGAAAAGGTTCTGCTTTGCATGTTTGCCTCTTTTATATATGAAAAAGGACCATGCTCAGTAAAGAACATGGTCCTCTAATTTTTTGTAACACTGCTTAGTGAGAGTGACCACACACCTGACAGCTACCATCATCATAAGCACGCTCACCGCATGCCGGACAGGTTGTTACTAGGGTTGTGATTGATTTAATCGTCATATAAAGACTCCTTATTGTTTATTGGATGAAGTAATGGGGTGTTGCGAAGCTCATTGATACCTCGGCCTAGAGAGTCCAATTCGAAACCGATGTACCTTGAGCCAAGCTCCGCAACGAAACTTATTGTGCTTTACCTTTAGGGGTATCTAGACCGCATTTCGCCACATCCATGACTTTGCCATTCATGGTTCCACAGGCATCGGCATACCACTCAATACGTGGGCCAGACTGAGAGTAAACTTGTTTACCTGCTTTCCCATTCCAGGATTTTTCTATCTTCGAAATGTCAGCCGGATTACCGCCGAGCGTACCGCCAGCGAATGATGATGTGGTAGCGAATAGACACGTTAGACCTAGCAGGATGATTGATTTTTTCATTGTGTTGTTTCCTTGAATACGTCATGACGCCATCGGTAAAGGCACCGAAAGCGAGAATGGTTAATAGTTTAAAGAGGGTGATCGACAGGTAGTGTCGAGACGAGTGAATCAATTTCACTCAAGTTATATATGCCTTGTCAGACATACGCTGTGGCGACCAATAAAAGCTATAGCAATATCAGTAACCTTATGAAGTTTCGCTAGAAATAATCGGATTCTCTCAAAGCACGACATGCCCTGACGAGTGGTCTATCTAAAATGCGTAGCATGAAAGAACACGACACCCTAGCGAAAAGACTTGGTATTATTTTGACCCGTTTGAATACGGGAGAACGGCTATGTCTGGAAGAATTGAGGCGAGAGTTCGGTGTGAGTGAAAGAACCCTGCAGCGGGATTTCAATGAGCGATTAAATTACCTCCCTATTCAACGCGAAGGTGCATGTTATTTTCTTGATCCAAAAGTCTTGGGTAAGCAGACTAGCCACGAAATATCAACATTACTTGCCAACATGGGACTCGACACCCTGTTTTCAGGCAAGCACTACCTGAGTAACGGAGTGCTTAACAACAAATCGACGCCGCCGTTTCTATTCAAGAACCCACGGATTGAAGACATCAGCGAAAACGCTTCTATGTTCCAGAAACTTATCGAATCGGTTCAACTACGGCACGTAATCAGCTTTGTCTGCGATGGACAGGCCTATGATCAGTTCCACCCATACCGGTTGGTGAACGATAGAGGACTCTGGTATCTCGCCGGAGCACACAGAAACCGCCTAGATTTACTCAGAGTTGCCAGAATTTCCGAGTTAGTCCGATATGAGGACAAATACTCTCCCGATACTAACGTCGAGCAGATCATCACTGGTTGGCGATCAGATGTTGAGTTAATAACTCCTGTTGACGTGGTTATACAGATTCGGGGACGCATTGCCGATGCCTTCTTCAATGAAAGCACCGACCATGATTTTCGAGTGTTGAAAGTACTGGATTCCGGAGACGTATTAGCCTGTAACCAAACCAATAACATTCCACACTTGCTTCGTCAGCTAAAGGCGTGGCTTCCTGATGCAGAGGTATTGTCACCCGACTGGTTACGGTACCAGTTGAAGCAAGAACTTCAGATCTACCTGAACACCGTCATGTAAAAGCCACAGTTCCTAGTCAATCACCGTCTAAATCTTGGTGTTGGCTGGCATCTCCGTCGTAGACACCCCGCTACATAATCAAGCCGCGAGTTACCCAACGCCTCGGCCCTAGCCTTGAACATTCCAGTATGAGCCATTTTCTTGTCTTTCCATGCTCCGCATACAAAGCCCTTGACTTGATGGAATCGTAGACTGATACCGAATAAGGGAAAACTTAAAACGTTGCTATTTTTTAGTACATCCTAATAAACTAATAAATAACCCGCTAGGGGCCGAATTGTTAATAATATATAGCTATTGAAATTACAGATTCAATCACCTCTGGCTATCGTTAGAGTGCATCACGTTTAACGAAAATTGTCCGTTTGGCGATCCATTACCCTTCCTCATTGCCAGTAATAGTAATGGGGCCGGAATAGCCGATTACTAATCCGTCCCCCATCAACCGGCCAGTTCACCTTATAACAATGTGATTTAGGCTCCGTGGCCGCTTTGACCTTCCACAAACACAACGCACCTGTTTTCAGCCCTTGCTTTTACATGTAGCCATGAGTCGAACGCTAACTTTCTCGGGAATTTTCCCTGACAGTTCCAACTACTGATTTGACACAAGGTCATTCAGATCTCCTCCTTTGGCTTTGAAGTTCAAGGATTTTCTAATCCCTTGGCTCGGTGACCAGTAATGAAAAGGCAAAAGCCATCGCACCTTGTTTTCACTGGCATGATGGCTTGTCCAATGTACAGACCAGAGCAACGTGAAAATTTCTCCTGTTCATTTCTTGTCCCGGTCTGGTCGTTCCTTCAGTCCACAGTTAGCTTAACGTCATCGTAAGCTTCCATTGCTACATAGCTGATAAAGTTAGCCTGGTAAGTTTTAAAGAAGTCCTGCACATCTGGCCTGCTTAGTGGTACTTCGCCCATGAACCGGATGAAAGCGACATCGTGAGTCACATCGAAATCAATTTCTTTCTCAAGTTCAGAGTAAAGGCCAGCATAGGAAAAGTCAGTCAGGTAAGCCAGATGCCAGCAGTTATCTTTTTTCTCAAAACGTAGCTCTACTGGGTGAAATCCTCCATCTTCGGGTGTATATAAACTATCACGGTAATTAAGCGTAATTGCGGTAACGTCATTGTTGATTTGATGTTTACTGACTTCTTCATTAATTAGTTGTTTAAAAGCATCAGACACAGGTAGCCCTAGCTTTTCGCCATAGGTCAGTTTCATAATAATTTCTCTTTGATTTTTCGAGGATTGCGCTCTTGATTAGTGCGCAGTATGAAAGGGGTTTATGCGGTAGTTTCGGTGGAGGTGTCAGCGTCAACTAATGCGAGCAGTTGATCACGACGTTCATCAAAATTTGTCGACAGAACGTGAAGAAACAGACTATTCGGCGCAGCCTTTATTAGTCCAATCGTATCAGATCTCAGTGCACTAGCTGTAAACGAGGGATTATTAGCACTTCCGCCGATTATTGCTGGTTTTAACACTGTACTTTTAAATGATTTATCTTTGTACTCCTTAAGAATATTTATCAATTTTCTTATTGAAATGAGTTCTTTGGTAAATAAGCCCCCACTATCATTGCCCGTTAGCTTTAGATGCAGTTCTTCATCTTCTATTGTTTTGACCAAGTCGAAATAAATGTAACTCTCGCTCTTTGGACTAAGCTTTTTAGCTTTCCCTGATAGCAAAGTGGCAGTATTCTCACACTCTATTGCTTCCTGATTACCTTGGTCTTGTGTCTCTTGTACTTTCTCCGGTTCCATTCCTGTCTGTAAGTTTTCTTCCATAACTTCTACCTCGCTATCGGCTTTATTTTTATTACTGGCGGTTTTGCGGGACATAGATATTTATCCTTATTGTTTGGCTTGAGTTATAGCGACTCTGCGTGCGGTAACAAAACCTGTACAGGGTGAGACGTATTTGATGTCGGACTAACTAAATAAACGCCGCCCCCTGCTGATGTGATGATGGCAAGGGCAATGATAAAATCCGTGTCAGTACTGTTAATAAGGTAAACCGTTTCGGGGTAGTTTTGTACAAAACGAATAAGATGCTGAACACTCTCTGGTTGCTGATTAATGGATTCATCCGTATCTGACTCTTCGATTAATATCAGGCTAGTGCTAACCTCTTGCCAGAATTCAGCAGTAATTACATCATCAAATTCGAATGGTTCAGTCATGTGGTGTCGTAAAGCTGCTATTGTCTCTTCCGATAACGGTAGAGAATCAAGCTCATTGAATTGTGTGATTATTTTCATTTTCAAAACTCCATATATAAGAAAGCCCGAACTCATTCGTTGGGTTCGGGCTTGATATGTTGATTTAATATCGAAGCGATTAGGCTTCGTCGATTAATTGGATTAGAACTTGCGAAGATTGACGAAGAGACTCATTCCCAGCTCTCGCATAACGCATTGTGCTACTAATGGATTTATGGCCGAGAAGTTGCTTTAGCACACCAACATCAACGCCTGCAGATATAAGTGATGATGCATAAGAGTGACGTGCTGTATGAAAAACGATCTGATCGGGTTCCTTAAGCATCAATTCTTTTTTGATCTTGTTGAATAAATGTCGAGGTTGGCTGATGTGTGACTTTTCTTTTTGCCCTGGAAATACATATGGGTTCCCCTTCTTCTTGAGCCTTAGCAAAAACCGAAACTCTTGAATCGCCTGGGGCGTAAGCTGGATCTGGTGTTGAAACCCATTCTTTGAGTCTTCCCTTGGTATACGCATCACACCATTTTCAAGGTCAATATTTGGCCAACGAGCAGCCCTGAGACTGCGTTCTCTGCATCCCAGCATGAAAAGCAGAATAATAAACCGGCTACGAATAGGACAATAATCCGGTTTTCTTAGCTCTTCGAAAATCCGTTTTATCTCCTGAGGCGATAGCCATCGCTCCCTAGCTCCTGTTTCTGGAAACAACTTAACACGAGCCGCAACGTTGGGAATGGAGTACTCTTCTTCTATCATGCGTCCCATTAGCTTGAGCAAACATAACACACGGTTAATTGTTGAACGACTTAGCTTCTTACCACGTAAATGAACCTTATCCATCAATCCTGCGACCATGGACTGTATGTGTGAAACTTTAAGCTGGTCATAACTGATATCCCAAATATCAACACAGTGGTTAAATCTTGCTATATCATGTCGCCAGCTTTTCTTGCGTGACTTAGAAATTTTAATGAAGTGATTGTTGAAGTATTCAGATACAGTAGGTATGTCTGGTTTGACGGTTGAGTTTTTTGGATCTATTCCTTCAGCAACCATTAGCTTAATACGTTGCGCCTTCTTCCTTGCATCCGCCAAGGAAACTTCTGGAAACGTACCAAGAGATAAAGAGCCTTTTTTACCATTTAAGGTATATCGAACCAACCACTTCTTTCGCCCATTTTTACCAACCAGAACCTTGAAGCCCGATAATTCGGAACAGGAATACTCTGCTTCAGTGGACCGAGAATTAAGGTCATTGGAAGGTAAGCTAGTGATCTTAGCCGTAGTGAATTTAAACCTTTTATCCATACTGCATACCATTTACAATATAACTTATAATATTAATATATGTTATAGATTGCATTCAATACGGATTTTGTTCATTTAATTCTATGAAAGATTTTTATTCAAAACTGAAACGAAATCGATTTCTTCCAAGTAGTCAGAACATCCTTTAGGAACATCATCCTTCCAACTTTCATCTCCATTCAAAACTTTTTCCCTGATATTAGTCGACGTAATTCTAGTTGGTGAATAATCTTCTTTCAACACTTCAACCTGATACCCCAAAGACATTAATGTCTGTATCTTTTTATTGTTCCATTCTTCTCGAATCGTTGTATAGCATTTACAACTAAGATTCAAATTTTCTTTTATTTTTTCTGGGTCATCAATATCAAACATAATAAAACTATACGAGTTTTTCTCAACTTTAAAATAATCCAATACTCTAGTAATCATTTCAACCCTCTGATTATAAGTTAACGGATTATCAATAGAAGATACTCTCTTTCTAATCCCATAAATTGAACTTAATGAAGTTATATCAGGCTGAGTTATTCCAATGATAATATGTTCACATTTAGACTTAGCCATCATTAAATATTCAAGATGTTCATTATGAAAGGGTTGAAACCTGCCATGAATACACGCAAAATCCATTTTAATCCTCACTTAAAATCAATCTTGATATCACTGCCACTAGTTACTACCTCCCCTATCAAGATTGGGCATAGGTCATGTAAAGATAGATAGGAAAGAACTTGTTCACAGTCATTAGTAAAAATAACCACAGGACCGTTAGTTTGACCAATAAACATTTTATTAAACATAAAGTCATCTCTAATTTCACTTGAAACATAATCAGAGAAAGACTCAATATTTCGCCTAAAGGAACAATGTTCTTCTTTATTGTCTCCAATATAAAATTCAGAATGTTTATATAATTTTACTCCACAAGAGCTATCGTATAGAAAGGGGAAAATACTTCCAATAAGTCCAAAACCTGAAACATCTTTACAAATAACATTATATCTTTTTTTCAATTCTACAACTATTTTATTGGAGGTACTTAGTACCCAACTATCGCTAGAGTCATGATCCAGTCCATAATCAAGTATTGGCTTTGTTAAAATTATTTTCATTCCAGAATTTATCTTAGAGCAATCTAAAACATCAAGGTCTTTTTCTCCAAAAATAGTCATAGTAATAGACGTTTGATCTGACAAATAAGAATGAAAATTAACACATCTAACTGACTCTAGTCGTAAAACTTTATTCATCTCTTCGACGATGTCTTTCTTTTCTAAATCCGATAAACCAAAATAAAATCCAAATGATATTGTACAATATTTAGGAATAACTCCATGTGAATACAAATCATTTGCGCAATGATAAAATGTCGATTCTACATACAACTTAATAGAATTTGATATTGGCATAACAGTATCAACCGAAACAGCCACATCTTTATCATATAATCTTGCAAACTCAGAATCATTTTCAAGTTTAGAGTAATTTTCTATAAAACCTAAATTTATAAGATTTTTAGCGGAAATTTTATTACCACAACCTAAGTAAGTAAAATCATAGTCTAACATATTATTCTTTATTTTTACCTGTATAAGTATTACATTCATTTAGCTCCCAAAGTCGTTCAAAATACTTATTAAACGCGAAGTAAAAGCTTTCTGGATTTTTTGAATTTTCAGGATGAACAATATGCAATTGTGGAAGTTGTGTCCCATCTTTAGTATCTGGACTAAAGAAATTGTAGGAACACAAGCATTGATTCTTATTAAAAAAAGCCAATCTAAAAATAGGCATTTGTTCGATTAAATCAGCTTTATAAAGTCTAAGTTCCAAATCGTGGCCATCATCAACATACTCCTTTAATCGTTCCACTGATGCTTTTACAGTGTTTATATAATCAGTTTTAGCTCTGGAGCTTATTTTCTCAAGCGCTTTACTTTCTGGATCACAAACCAAAAACTTCACACTCCCACACTTTAGAAGTTCATTAAACTGCTCGGGATGTGAAGTAAGCTTATTAGCACCTGTCCCTAAAAACATAAAATTACTATTGACGTTAGAAAGCATTGTTTTAGCATCCATACCAGTCTCTATGCTCTGATCTGCTTTAACCAACCCAACCTCTTGAAAATCTTTAATTATTCCTTCCTTTTCGCAAAGTGTATCTTTATACTTTTTCACAAACCTATTATTGATAGTTTTAAAAATTATAAACAATAAAAACACAACCACAATTAACAATGTTATCAAAATCCATTTTTCAACATTGTAATCAACATCAGAATATTTAATTGATATAGAAAAATCACTATCTTTAAAAAAATAAATTAAACCTGCAGATAACAGCGTAATGATATACCAATCTACAGGGTTATCTCTCGTCCATTTATTAATACTAATTCTGATATTTAATATACTTTCAATCATATTTTCATTCCACATCAAATATTGTTTTTATGACAACTGAAGACCAGTTTTCAAACTCATCACGTTTTATTTTCAGTTCTTCAATTGGTATCCATTCTGGATTTATGTGATATCCTTTTTCTTTAACAATCACATCTTGACTTTTTAATTCGACGTGGTGTAACAAAGATAAATGCTGAGAGCTTACTGTTCGGCTATCGTCATACATACAACCTATAAATTTCATATTGCTATTAGTTTTTAGCTCTACTTCTTCTTCTAATTCTCTTGTAAATAATTTTGCTTGCTCAAAGAGATCGAAATTTATATCGCTACTTAACTGCATCACTTCGTCATACTCAATATGTCCCCCTAGTAATATTGATTTTTCTCCCTTCAACCTTGATTCTGGAGCTCGGCCAGATCTAACGTGAGTGAACATAGACGAACCACTGGTGATAACAAATGAACTTACTAATTGAATATATTCAGTAGATTGCTCTGCATCTCTTCGTAACATTGGCTGACAGTTTGAAGCAAACCAAGCTAATGGAGGTTCCATCGTTCTTAGTCCATTGCCAGGCAACAACTCACTTAATAAACTCCTCTCAAAGACGGCAATGACTTCATCTAGGTGGGATTTGTGTATTTCCTTTTCCCTAGGCTCGTATTGCTCATAGTTCTTTCTATCTAGCCAAGAGCTTAAGCCAAATGTATTCGGGGCAAGCACAGCAAATTTACTAACGGGCTTTTCTTTGATATCCGTATACAAACGGGCCCTTATCTGGGTTACCAAATTTGATGACTTTGACCTATATTCTTCTTGTTCACGCAACTTCGCCTCTATTTGTTTATCCGTTAAGGCTACGTCAGCGGACTCCAATACCTCATAAATATTTTCAAGAAGCGTCATACTTTTGTCCTTGTTTTCTTTATAGCAACTATATTCATAACACATCAGACAAGATCAGGCCGAACAAAAGTACTGAAAGATCGTTGATATCATACTTTTTGCATTGTCCGTGACCAAAGTAAATTCCGGCAGTGGACACTAACCCTTACATAAAAACTTTTACTAGGTTTCGCGTCCGCTTCATCACGCCCCACCAGACCGGACTAAGACAAGAGAAACACGGGAATTTAGCCTTGAGTATGCTGGCACGGAATTCACGCACAGCTCATCAGCACAGGAGATTCTTGGCACTTAACTTGCGCAGGAAATCTGCACAGGGAACAGGAGATAGACAGGAGAAAAGATTCTGAGGAGAGGTTTATCTGAATTTCAGGCACAAAAAAACCAGCATTAAGCTGGCTTGATAAATCCGGACTTGAACCGGCACAGCGCGAACGCCGAGGGATTTTAAATCCCTTGTGTCTACCAATTCCACCACCAGGGCAACGCAATCATGCGATGGGTTAGACACCATCTGTCTCAGCGACCTTTGCCGTGAGAACGAGGCGTACTTTAACGGATTAATTTATCTGGTCAACAATAAATTTTATCTTTTTGATTTAAGTGCTTAAAAAGCGATCTGCCTAGTATATTTGGCATTCAATTAGACCAATAAGCACCCGTTCCCTTTCATTAGCTATAAAGTCATACGCATACTAGTGCCCGAAACTGCTTCGAGGTAAACACGCGACTATCAGCTATGAACGCTGATCTTTTCACCGCTGTAACATCTGTAACAATTTGATTCCCTACTCTTGGCACGACTGCGTACAGAACATCATATTTTGTTACCGATAACTTTATATCGAATGTGGTCGTACCTTTATAAAATCATTGACTTTTTTTATTTTCAAACAAAGCTCAATTCATTATCGAAAATATCAATAAATAATGGTACGTTACACGAGTTGCAGTAATTTAATGGACATATATCACATATAAGGATGTGGTTTACTTTGGCGACACAACATAAGAAAAACAAGGTATATCACTAATGTCTATCAAGAATCTTTCTATAGCGAAAAAGATATCGCTATCGTTTTTACTCATTGCCATCGTCAACATTGCATTTGGCGTATTTTTATCTACAGAGCTCAAAAGCATCAAATCTGAGCTTTTAAACTATACCGACGATACGCTTCCTGCAATGGAAAGGGTCGATTCGATTCGAGATCACTTGTCTCGCTGGCGCCGAGCTCAATTTGCTGCGTACACTTATGAAGACGCAGACCAAGTCAAAACTAAAATTTCTAACAATATTAGAGAACGCGAAAAGATCACTAGAGAGCTCAACGCTTACGGTGAAACTATCTGGCCTGGCGAAGAGCAGCAAACTTACCAGCGTCTTATGCGTCAGTGGAAAAAGTACTTGGTTACTATGGACCAGTACAATGAAGCGATGCTAGCTAACGACAAAAGCAAGGCCCACCCTATTTTGGCGAACTCTTTGTCTGCTTTCGAAGCGGTTGACTCAGAGTTAGGCGAACTAATCCGTCTCCTTAAAGAAGCTATGGATAGCAACAAAACTCATATCCTGTCCTCTGTAAATGGATTGAGTAATTCTTCAATTGCAAGTAACGTGATTATTCTACTGATCATGGTAGGCATGACATACGTGCTGACTCGCCTAATTTGTGGCCCACTTAAACTTGTTGTTGAGCAAGCAAATGCCATCGCGACAGGTGATCTATCAAGTGACATTGACCGTAAAGCAATCGGCAATGACGAGCTTGGTGAACTGGCAGACGCGACCACTAAGATGCAAGACGACTTACGCCAAGTTATCGATAATGTGATTGCTGCAGTTACTCAGTTAAGCAGCGCTGTCGAAGAGATGAACCAAATCTCCGATATTTCTGCGTCTGGTATGAAAGATCAACAGCTGCAAATTACGCACATCGCAACAGCAATGACAGAAATGAAAGCGGCCGTAGCCGATGTTGCTCGTAACACTGAAGACTCAGCGAACCAAGCTAACGAAGCAAACCGCCGCACACAACACGGTGTTCGTGAAACCCAAGGTATGGTTGACGCGATTCAAGAAGTTTCAAACGTAATTGGCGCTGCAGGCGATACCGTAGCAGAGCTTGAACAGCAATCGAATAAAATTAACGTGATCGTGGATGTTATCCGCGACATCGCCGATCAAACCAACCTACTTGCACTTAATGCAGCCATTGAAGCGGCGCGTGCTGGTGAGTCTGGTCGTGGCTTTGCCGTCGTTGCAGACGAAGTTCGAACTCTTGCCGGCCGTACGCAAGATTCAACGAGTGAAATCACTTCGATCATTGAGCAGCTACAATCACTTGCAAAAGACGCAAAATCAGCCACTGAACTTTCTAGAACCAGTATTTCAGAATGTGCAGAACAAGGCATTCAATCAAAACAGCTGATGAGCGACATTGAGCATTCGATTTCGGACATCTCAGACATGGGTACCCAAATCGCCACGGCTTGTAACCAGCAAGACTCTGTTGCAGAAGAGCTTAACCGCAGCATTGAAAACATACATTTGGCATCTCAAGAGGTCTCGCAAGGTTCGGAGCAAACCGCACAGGCGTGCCGCGAACTAAGCCAGCTATCCATTTCTCTTAAAGATGTAATGGGCCGCTTTAAACTGAGTTAAACTCAGTGGGTACCTTAGTAGATATCAAATCAATCCCGATTTGCTTAAATTGAATGTCATCACTGAGGTATATTTAGGTATATATTAAATCACTATCTTAATAAACGCTCCAAAGCACCACTTGGAGCGTTTTACTTCGTCAGGTACTTTCCCCAAGTACTCAATAACATAACCAATACAAAAAACGCGTACGGAGACTTTATGCGCTTAAATAAAACCTTACTATCACTGACTATCGCTGCTGCAATCGCGGTTCCTGTAATGCAAGCTACTGCTGCTCCTCTTCAAATTAGCAATACAGCAGCAAAAGCAGAGCAAGTTCAAGGTGCTAACGCTTGGCTAGAAATAAACTTAGGTCAGTTCCGTGATAATATTGAGCAGTTTAAATCGCACATGGATGGCAAAACGAAAATCTGCGCCGTGATGAAAGCCGACGCATACGGCAATGGTATCGCAGGCCTGATGCCGACTATTATCGAGCAACAAATTCCTTGCGTTGCCGTTGCAAGTAACGCCGAAGCACAAACTGTTCGCGACAGTGGCTTTAAAGGCCAACTTATGCGTGTACGCTCAGCGGATATTGGCGAGATTGAAGCCGCAATCGACCTAAATGTCGAAGAGTTGATAGGCACAGCAGAGCAAGCTAAAGCACTGTCTAAACTAGCCGAGAAATCTGGTAAAGAAATCAAAGTTCACCTTGCTCTGAACGACGGTGGTATGGGGCGTAATGGTGTTGATATGACGACAGAAGCGGGCAAGAAAGAAGCGCTAGAAATCGCTCAACAAGCTGGCGTTAGTATTGTTGGTATCATGACTCATTTCCCTAACTACAATGCAGACGACGTGCGCCAAAAGTTAGCTTCATTCAAAGACAGTTCTGCATGGCTGATTAAAGAAGCGAATCTAAAACGCGACAACATTTTACTGCACGTAGCTAACTCTTACACCGCGCTTAATGTTCCTGAGGCGCAGCTTGATATGGTTCGCCCTGGTGGCGTTTTATACGGAGACCTACCGACTAACCCTGAGTACCCTTCTATCGTGTCTTTCAAAACACGCGTGGCATCCGTTCACCACCTGCCAAAAAATAGCACAGTCGGTTACGACAGTAGCTACACAACAAGCAAAGAAAGCTTAATGGCGAACATTCCTGTTGGTTACTCTGATGGTTACCCACGAAAAATGGGGAATGCGGCAGAAGTTCTGATCAATGGCCAACGTGCAAAAGTTGCGGGCGTTGCTTCAATGAACACTACAATGGTAGATGTTACAGGTATCAAAGATGTTGAGCCTGGTTCTGAAGTTGTTTTGTTTGGCTCCCAACAAGGCAAAACGATTTCAGCTGCTGAGATGGAAAAACACGCAGAAGTCATCTTCCCTGAACTATACACGGTTTGGGGAAGCGCGAACCCTCGTGTCTACGTAAAATAAACCTATTCAGTTATTCGTAACAGAGCGAAAAAGCGAGCCTGGTGCTCGCTTTCTTTCTTATCTACTAATTTGTACTAGCTCGTGATTCTATCAATTAAACAGAGCTTACTATTTCTGTTGTTTTACTCTCCTTTAGCACTACCAAGTGCGACTCTCTACACTCTGTTTCTTAAAGCCGCTTGGATGGCTCAATTTTATATAGCACTTAGTGTTTGAAAGCCCTTCTAATTGATGTTAAACATGAAGTTTACAAAAGAATAACAAACACACTCGTATGGCACTGCCCCTTTGCCTGCTAGCTAGGTATCTCTATGACAGAAAATACTCAACATCTTCAACGCTCCTCCGCTGAGTTGCACGAATTTAATCGGCTTGACGTCTGGAACGGATTCACCCAACTTTTACCCCTCTCTATGTTCGTGGTCATATTTGGCCTCGCTTTCGGTGTTGCTGCGGTACAGACTGGACTAGATGTATTTCCCACTATGTTGATGAGCACACTGGTCTTCGCCGGAGCTTCACAATTTGCCACGTTAGAAATGTGGGGAGCAGAAGTCCCTCTCATTCCAGTTCTTATTACTGTATTTGCTATTAATGCTCGTCACCTCTTGATGGGAGCCACACTTTATCCATGGTTACGACAACTCCCACCAACAAAACGTTACGGTGTAATGCTGGTAGCATCAGACGCTAACTGGGCAATGGCACTCAATGCATTTGGTAGAAAAGAACCAGGCTTTGGCTTGCTTGTTGGTGGCGGCTTAGCGATGTGGTCTTTTTGGATTGTGGGAACCTGGATCGGCATTTATTTTGGTAGCGCAATCAAAGATCCGGTGGGCCTAGGGCTCGATATGGTTATGGGATGCTTCCTGCTGTCTATGGTGGTGGCTGGGCCGAAAGACTTAAGAATCTTTGCAATTTGGGCCATAGCAGCAGCCTCTTCTATGTTGGCGTATTGGTATTTGCCAGAGAATAGCCACGTAGTGGTTGGCGCCATTACTGGCGGAGTCTTGGGTGCTTGTTGGAAGGAGAAGAAAGCATGAACATCGAAACAACCTTAGGTGGCACACTGCTTATCATTATCGCTATGGCGTTAGTCACGCTCATAACCCGCTGGGGCGGAGTGTATGTTATGTCATTCATTCCAATTAGCGAACGGGTTCAACGTTTCATTACTGCGATGTCAGGCTCCGTACTGGTTGCCCTTTTAGCTCCGCTAGCAGTAGAGGGTGATAATGGTGCTAGAGCAGCACTGTTTTCTACTGCTGTTGTCATGTTCATCGTGAAAAAGCCTCTACCAGCAATTGCAGCAGGCATCATCGCCGCCGCCGCGGTACGTGCTCTTTAGTCGCTGTTTCAACGCCGATACCAGTCATCAATAAAAGACCCAAAACACAAAGCCCTGATGTCACAAGTGTCATCAGGGCTTATCTTATGCTCATCATTTGAACGATGAACAACGATTATTAATCATAGTGAGACAGCACATTACGCACAGCAGTTACAATTGCGCTTATATTTGTCCATTTTACCAATACCAGGGTTAAAGGTATTGGTTGGGTCTAATTCGTGGTAAAACTTCTGCAACGAGTTTTCGGCTTCATACAAGTGACCCACATTATGTTCTGCTGGGTATTTGGCACCACGGCTATTGAGGTGCTCTAGCATCAGTTTTTTCATCAACTTCGTGTCAGTCCCTTTTTTGAAAATGTAATCTTGATGGAAGACGTAACACATAAAGTGACCATAATAGAGCGCTTGAACAAGGTTCTTACTCACCTCTTCAGGCAAAGTTTCTAGCCACTCTTCATCATTGCGTCGCAATGCGATATCAAGTGCAACGATGTCTTCTACGTCTTTTCGATGAATCGTCTCGTACCGAATTGCTGCACCAGCGGCTGCAAAGCGATGTAAATAAGCTTTTTTACCTTCTTCCGGCGTACACTCGAAGAAATCACAGTCGTCTTCAACAGCCCAAACTTCTTTGAGGTATTTTTGTGCTTCAGCAATACCACCATCACTCATTTTCAATACCAGGTGATGCTCATACTTGTCACGGAAATCCAGCATTCGCTCTGGTAAATGTTGTGGGAACAACTTGCTCGCGTAGTACAAAATGGTGTCTGGCAGATATTTACTGACAAACGGGATGCGCTCTAAGAAGTTTTCTACCTTAGCTTTAAGTGCGAACATTTTTGGCAGCTTATCTGTGCCTAACAAGTCGATGGATAAGAACACATCCTTGCCGTACTTCTCTGCCATGTTGAAGATATCTCGATGCAAGTATTCTCCCATCTCAGGCAAGTTATCAAACGTAGATAAGAAGTCTTTTCGCAGCTTGGTTAGTTTCGCAGGGTCATTGGTGCCGAGGTAAAAAACCTGCTCTTTTTCGGGTACTGGGTAGCTGTCAACCCGAACGGCAAAAACTCCCAACTTACCAGCGCAGCCACTGGCTTCAAATAATCGGCGTTCATCGGCATTAAAGCGAGAAGGAATGTCAGAAGTCACGTCTCGAACACGTTCATCGTATTCTTTGTCTGACGCCATTCGCTCATCATGAATGATCTTCGCTGGGTCAAAGTTCCCTTCTTGCAGGTTTGTTAGAATTTCTTCTGGCGTTTCACCTAATCCTTCAATACCAAGGTGGTTCACCAAATGTAACTGGCCTTGCTTATCGACCTGCGCGTAGATCGCCAGTTCCGTATAAGCAGGACCACGCTTAACTAGCGCACCGCCTGAGTTATTGGCGATACCACCGACCACAGTGGCACCTAGCGATGAAGAGCCGATGATAGAATGCGGTGCTCGGTTCACTGCCTTCAACTCTTTCTCCAAAGAGTGTAAGCTCGCACCAGGCAAGCAAACCGCCTGCTTACCACCATCTAATAAGTGAATCTTCTTGATTTTGGTAATATTGACCACAACCACATCGCGATCATAATCATTACCACTCGGAGCCGAGCCCTCTGTTAAACCTGTTTTAGCCGCCTGCATGATAATGATGCAGTTTGCTTCAACACACTGTTTAATAATCTTCCATTGTTCTAGAAGAGTGTTAGGAAACACGATAGCAAGCGCATTACCACTACCCGAACGAAACCCCGAGCGGTAATATTTCGTTTTAACCTCGTCGGTTAGAACATTTTCTTCCCCCACGATGGTTTTAAATTCTTCAATCAGCTGCTTTTGTTTCATATCCGTATCTCTAGTTATTGTACTTCGCTCACAACACCGCTTAGCGGCAGGCATGGCGTTTGAGCCACTATAAGCAGTCCATTTCTCTGCGTCTATGTCAGGCGGACGAACAATACGTGATCAATAAACAACAAACAAAATAATTCTTTATTTTTCTGTTACTTATCTTTCACATTTGAGAAATTTAACGTAAGAAACAGACCGTTTCTTAAAAGAAACAATAGCAAAACCATTTGTTAACAGTTGTGCGGGGTATCTTGTTATCAATATTAGTGAAGAAAACGAGGAGAAGCGTAAGCTCCTAAATTTAAGAGGACTCTTAGAAATGAAGATGGAAACATAAGCTCAACACCAACATAACGATCGGTGTTGAGTTATTGGCTTAAAATCGATGGTTTTGACTTTGAAAGCTTGTGTATAGATGATCGATAAAGATCTTAATTTTTTCTGGTTGCTGACGAGTGTAAGGGTACACCGCATAAATACCCAAACATTTGGCTGTTTCGTCTTTAAATAACTGAATCAGACTGCCTTGCTTTAAGTCTTCATAAACCAATACACGCGGCACATAGATGATTCCCTGCCCTAACAGCGCCACATTTCTCAATACAGAAGAATTGTTAGTACAGAGGTTACCGTCGACGGTGATTTGATATACCTCGTCTCCATCTTTAAACGCCCACTCATGCGCTCCGGTTTCTTGGTAGGAATAGACTAAACAATTGTGTTTAGCCAAGGCTTGAGGTTGTTTAGGTATGCCATGTTTAGCTAGGTATTGGGGTGACGCGCAAATGATCCAATTTGCATCCACCAGCTTTCTTGCAATCAGACTAGAATCTGGCAACACACCCGTTCTAATTGCCAAATCAAAACGTTCATTCACGATATCGACGAAACGATTATCTAGATCCATATCGATATTGATGTCTGGGTATTTCTGATTAAATTCATTAATCACTTGAGGAAGAATTAATTCACCAGAGATAGTAGGCACCGAAATTTTAATGTTTCCAGATAAGTTTTTACCTAAACCCACAATGGATTCTTCCGCCGTTGCCACCGCTTGATAAACCGCTTTTGCATGAGTAAAAAACGCTCGTCCTGCTTCAGTCAACGTTAGCGTTCGCGTTGTTCGGTAGAGAAGCTGTACACCAAGCTCTTGTTCAAGCTTGGCAATCCGTTTACTGACGACCGATTTGGTCAGTGACATATGTCTCGCGGCAGCACTGAATGAACCTTGCTCGATCAAGTGATAAAAAATGATGTAATCGTCGGTATTTCTCATGCGTCTTCGTCAAATCCTTTGGAAGCCCGTATTGTAAACTGAAATTGGCTGAGGTGCGAAACATCGGGTCACACTTAATATCAGAAACTCGTGACAGAGATGGGGTTGCTAAGCTCACAGGTAATGAAAAAGAGATGGTGTGAATTTATCAGTCTTCAGATACAAAAAAACCAGCTTTCGCTGGTTTTAAGTTGATGCACTTGGCATCGAGATACCGCCATGGCCATATCTGAATAATTTGGAGCGACACACGAGGTTCGAACTCGTGACCTCAACCTTGGCAAGGTTGCGCTCTACCAACTGAGCTAGTGTCGCATTTATTCTCGAAAGCCATTCGCTCTCAAAAGAATAATGGAGGCGCCTCCCGGAGTCGAACCGAGGTCCACGGATTTGCAATCCGCTGCATAGCCACTCTGCCAAGGCGCCTTTTTATTACGCTTCAGGGCTCTACCCCGTTGCGTTGGTGGCTACTTTACGGATTGAGAGAAGATAGTCAAACAAAAACATTTCATTTTCTGTTCGTTTGATTTCTTTTAAGTCAATTCGACCAAAGTTCGATCTTATTGGCTTAAAACGAAGCAATATAAATCTCGCTTTCAGTTCGTTTTGTCCCATGAAACATTAAAGCGTTTAATAGTTGCTGACCCTTTTTAGCAATCTTCCCACAACATTAGGGTGATAAGACCAAGTGTGATCAAACATCGACATTAATGCAGGATTTCCGTATTTCGATAAGCTAATCGCGTGAAAACGGTTTTTCTTCGCTTTGAGCGCATCCACTTTGGCCAGTAACTCGTCTTGTTGTTTTGGCGCGATAAAGTCGGAAATGACTACCATGTCTGCGTTTTTATATTTATCACCGCTCATCAAGTCGATAGATTTAATCAAAGTTGGCTCTAAGTCTGTACCACCATGGAAGCTATAAGTTAGAAAGTCCGCCGCCTCGCGCAGACCATCTTGTTTGGTTAGTTCGTAGGTAATGTGTTCCGTAGAAAAAATAATGACATAGCAATCACGTTGCTCCGCTAGTGCGATTTGCATCAGAGCATAAGCCATGGCTTTGGCGCATTGCTCAGGAAAGCCACTCATGGAACCGGACGCGTCCACACAAACAATGAAGGGGCCTTTTTCGATATCTACCGCTTTATGGTCAGGTCGGTGAGCTTTAACTTTACGTAACGTGCGCGATTTGCCTTGTGTACGATAGTTCATGAGCCGTTTATCAACTAAGTGTTTATAGAACACAACTTCAAGTTCAGGATACGCCAAAAACATCGTTTCGTTGGGAAGTAGCTTATTTAGATCATCGCTTTCGTGAATACCAACAATATCATCCGTCGCCTCATCACTTTTCTCTTCGACCAATTGAAGTTCTTCAGTGGGCGCACGATTTAGTTCAGGATCATTTACTTGCCCCGCCATACGACCGAGTTGCTCCGCAATTTCTTGCAAGCCTTGGTGCTTCTTCAGAAACTCAGCATGGCGTTTCATCACCGTTAAGTCTGTTTTACTCAACTTGGCAGATGCCATATCCCACAGGCGCCCTACACTTTCAGCATCACCCGACTCCGTGACTTTATCCATATTACGCATGGTTTCCATACGTTGATACAGGTCTTTCAGCACCTTTTCTTTATTGGCTTCAAGCTCGCTTACTTGCGCTTGTTTTATTGCATCGGTGAGGCTTTTGTACCATTGATCACAAAAGTAATGAGGGAACATAGGGTTATTCATCCCTTTGTTCTTTTCCATCATTCGGCGAGCTTGCATGTAAAACGCAGAGTGCCATTCCAGCTTTTTAATCACATCTTCGATGTTTTCAAAAAACGCCTCTTCATCCCAATGAATAACCTCTTGATATAAAGACAGCTCTTGTTGGAAACGCTCTGTCTCACATACCTTGGTGATCCGTTTTTTGACGCTGCCTCGCCACTTTAACAAGTGACCTTTGACCGAAGATTTAACACCTCGGTTTTCTGCCATCATCATGACTTGTGAACGAGCCATCAAATCATTAACTGCGCTATCGATGATGCCGGAGTCGGCCACCATCAGCGCGAGGTTAAGTCCGTCTGCACCTAGCATGTCGTCTCCTTATGAGAAAAACTGATGTAAGTTTTTAAAGCGTTGGATAACTTTTTCACTTTCTGCTTGGATTGATTCAAGTCTCTGACTGACCTGTTGCAGACTCGACTCCATAAGGCGGGGTAGTTCAGGATCAACAAAGCTATGCGGAAGCGCATCATGAAAGTTCGCTTTCACCTTGCGCATATGGTGTTCTGCCTCACTAAGCTGATTTACGGCTTTTTCGCTCTGCGTTAACCACTTTTGGTAAAGCTCTACATCCAAGCCCTCTTGAGTCACTAGGCTAACCAAAATGCCTCGGTTCGCGATATCACGGATAACTAGGTTATTCGCCGCGTCAACATCAAATCGTAAACGGCACATGTTGGTGTTTTGATTGACGTAACCATACACATCACCGCTTCCCTCTTTAATGACTCGATCTAACTCATCTTTGGGTACATAAACCCAGCGGCTATCACCTTTTTCTGATTCTGAAACCGACATGTTGCTTTGCAAGACAACCAATTTAACTAAGTTAACGGCTGCGCCAACTTTGTACATCTTGGCTTTAGAGGTATCAAAGCGCATGGTTTCTTTACGCAAAATACCCGTGGCCGCTTCAGACGTTAACGTCATGCGGTAGGCATCTTCTAGTTCATGTTGGACATCAACCAAAGACTCACGGCAGTACTCGATTTCCTGCTCCGCGTCTTGTTGATCAAATGCATGTTTTAAGGCGAACTCTTGAACCACTTCACGTACCACATCTCGCGATTCAGGACTGTTCCATAAACAATCTTGCAGCAGTAAAAGGTCAAGCGGATTTATTTCATCGCGACCATTAAAAAACGCGCTCGCTTTTAACAACTTCACGGCTTTCTTCCAGCGGCGGTCAGAGACATACATATCGGTATTGGCCACATCACCAAACTGAGCTTCAACTTTGCTTTCTAACATCGTTTTAAGCTGGAAAAGCTTTTCGAATGCATTGTCGGTTAACGTCAATTTGTCGAGCTGTTGTTGCCATTGATGATATTCTTCATCAGTTATCGCTAGGCCTTCTGGTACTTGTGCCTCTTGCGATGTGCCCACAGTCAACATCGACTTAAAGTTTTGTTTATTCTGAATTCGATTCACAAACACACGCACCAACATGCGGTCGTAGAGCGCATCCAATCCACTATCTTCATCGGGTAATTCATTGGAAGCCGATACCAACAAGCGCATTGGCACACGCTCGATATCGCTGCCATTTTTGAATGTTTTCTCATTAACCACTGTCAGCAATGTATTAAGAATTGCAGGGCCCGCCTTCCAGATTTCATCCAAAAATACGACTTGTGCAGTTGGCAAATACCCTTTAGTTAAGCGAACATAACGGCCGTTGTCTTTTAGCTCTTGGATACTCAGTGGCCCAAACACCTCTTCAGGGGTTGAGAAGCGCGTCATCAGGTATTCGAAGTAACTGCTGTTATCGAACGCTTGGATGAGTCGTTTGGCAATTAAGCTTTTTGCAATACCAGGCGGACCTAAAAGAAAAACACTTTCACCAGCAAGTGCAGCAAGAAGGCAGAGCTTGATCGTATGTTCACGCTCATAAACGCCATCCGTTAACGCTTTCGCCAATTTATTGATGCGTTCTGAGAGAAGCGCTTTTTCGGCATTTGAGGCAAATAAGGTTTGTGTCATACGTTCTCCGGCTGCTGAAGTGGTATTGCGTTAACATTTTTATACACTTGTTATAACTTTGTTACAAATGTATTTTGTCGAATTCCCCTTATAGCAGATGCTTTTCCCCTTCTTGACGAAGCAATCAAAGTTTCCATTTATGAGACATTGCTCACTTAAAGTGCAAACGCTTTCGTCGTGTTGCAGTATTTTTTGCTTTTGTTTCCCACCATTTGTGGTTAATGTCGAAAAACGTCAAAAATGCGGTAACAGCTAGGGTTCATAACTGCATGAGCAAGATAATTCATAAATGGAAGCAAATTTCTCTGATTGAAGAAGACGTTATGCTTCCTACAGGACAGGCAATTACGCACACTACAATCCATCATCCGGGCGCTGCAGTGATTCTCCCTATTACAGCGGAGGGTGAGGTTGTCCTTGTCCACCAATTTCGGCCTTCACTTAATAAATGGCTATTGGAACTTCCTGCTGGTACCAGGGAAGGCAACGAAGAGCCGCTCTGCTGCGCCAAAAGAGAGTTAGAGGAAGAAACTGGGTTTAGTGCAGAGAAATTCACGTCTCTCGGCCAAGTCACCCCTCTTGCCGGATTTTGTGATGAGATACAGTATCTATTTGTTGCCGAAAAGCTCAACAAAACAAACCGTTACGAGTGCGATGAAGACGAAGTGATTGAGGTCGTCACCTTGTCAATCAAGCAACTCGAAGAAAAGATAGTCGATGGCACGATCACCGATGCCAAAACGATCGCTTGCTTAAGCAAAGCGCGCCTTTGCGGATATATTTAGGACTTTGACCAAGGAGACATTCATGGATTTTCGATCAGATACCGTTACACAGCCCACCCAAGCCATGCGAGAAGCCATGTTTAAGGCCCCCGTTGGGGATGATGTTTATGGTGATGACCCTACGGTCAATGAGCTTGAAAAATTTGCTGCGCAGCTTGCTGGTTTCGAAGCAGCTTTGTTTACCACTTCAGGCACTCAAGCCAATCTGCTCGGTTTAATGGCGCATTGCGAGCGGGGAGATGAATATCTATGTGGGCAACAAGCACATAACTACAAATACGAAGCTGGTGGCGCGGCGGTTTTGGGATCAATTCAACCTCAACCAGTCGAAAATAACCCAGATGGCACGCTACCATTTGATAAACTGGCTGCTGCGATTAAACCAGATGATTGTCACTTTGCTCGCACTAAGCTTCTCAGCTTAGAAAACACAATTAATGGTAAAGTACTACCTCTGTCTTACTTAGCAGAAGCACGTGACTTCGTGAATAAACATAACTTGCAGATGCATCTAGATGGCGCTCGCGTTTTTAACGCAGCCGTTGCACTTGATGTTCCGGTAAAAGAGATCGGTCAGTACTTTGATTCAATGACGATCTGTCTGTCGAAAGGTCTGGCTGCCCCTGTTGGCTCGCTACTACTTGGTAGCAAAGACTACATCGCAAAAGCACGTCGCTTAAGAAAGATGGTCGGCGGTGGTATGCGTCAAGCGGGTATTCTTGCCGCAGCAGGCAAACTTGCCCTTACCGAACAAGTGGAACAGCTAAAACAAGACCACATCAACGCAAAAACCTTAGCGGAAGGTTTAGCAGAACTGCCTGGTTTTTCAGTCAACCCTGAATTTGTTCAAACGAACATCGTGTTCGCGAAGCTTGATCCTCAAGTGGACATAGTAAGTATCGCTGCGAAACTAAAGGAACAAAACATCACGATAACCCCTGGAAATCCAATTCGTTTTGTAACTCATAAAGATATTTCAGCGAAAGACATCGACACTTTCTTATCAAGTATAAAATCTCTACTTTAATTTGATTTTGATCATTGAGCTTCCCCTAAGGGGAAGCTTTATTGTATCGCCATGATTTTTAGCGAATAGATAACCTCCATGCTCAGGTTTGTACTTCTAATCTCTTTTATTTTCTCTTCCGCTATCCATGCCGAGCCGTTTGGTGATGCTGATAAAGGTAAAATCAAATCACCTAGCTGTGTCTATTGTCACGGTGTTAAAGGCATCGCAACGAACAACACCTATCCAAGCCTTGCTGGTCAAAATTCTCAGTACCTTTACAATGCAATGAAATCTTATCAAGCCGGTGAGCGTAAAGGGCCGCTTGCAGAAATGATGGCAGCACAGTTAAAAATGTTAAATGATGAAGACCTTCGTGATGTCGCTGCTTTTTATGCAGAACAGACAGAAATCAAGTAATTAGATCACCTGTAGATGACTATGAAAGCTCGTGAATCATCCAAACTCAACGCATATTGAAACATTAACCCAACATTTGACCACAAAACAATCAAATTAACTTCACTTCAAATATTTGAAGAATTTATAGTTCAACATAAGCATTAATATTGACTTTTTATTCTATTTTATCGATATTTCATGCTTTATTGAATTTGACGTGAAGTAAGTTATGTCTCACACACATGCGCAACCAGCAGACTCGGTTGCTACCCCTAAGTCGTGGCAGATGCCAGATACCCTCATTTTGATCTTCATTGTTGGTATTCTTGCTGCGATTCTTACCTACTTAATTCCTGCTGGTCATTTTGATAGCCAACAGGTGACCTACATGGTCGACGGTGCAGAAAAAACTCGCACAGTTATCGATCCTTCTTCTTTCTCTTATGCAACCGACGAAAACGGTGAATTGGTTTACAACAAGGTTGGCCTGTTTGCTTCTGGTGGTGGCATTGGTCTGATGAACTTCCCTTTCGAAGGGCTAGTTTCTGGCTCTAAATGGGGCAGCGCAATCGGCGTGATTATGTTCATGTTGGTTATCGGCGGTGCTTTCGGCGTTGTAATGCGCACAGGCACAATCGATAACGGTATCCTGCGCCTTATCGATAAGACCAAAGGTAACGAAGCGCTATTCATTCCAGTGCTATTTTTGCTGTTCTCGCTAGGCGGTGCGGTATTTGGTATGGGTGAAGAAGCCGTAGCATTTGCGATTATTATCGCGCCGCTTATGGTTCGCCTTGGTTATGATGGTATCACTACGGTAATGGTTACCTATGTTGCGACTCAAATTGGCTTTGCTACTTCTTGGATGAACCCTTTCTCCGTCGCTATTGCGCAAGGCATTGCGGGTGTACCTGTTTTATCTGGCATGACAGTGCGCATGGGGTTATGGGCTGGCTTTACGTTAATCGGTATCGCTTTCACAATGATCTACGCCGCTCGTGTGAAGTCAAATCCTAAACTTTCTTACAGCCACCGCACAGACCAGTATTTCCGTCAGCAAGAGCTTGGCAATCAAGATTCTCGTTGGAACCTAGGTGACACACTCGTTATCCTTACGGTTATTGCGACCACGGTGTGGGTCGTTTGGGGCGTAGTCGCTAACGCATGGTACATCCCAGAAATCGCTTCTCAATTTTTCACTATGGGCTTTGTTGTCGCGATCATCGGTACGATTTTCCGCCTGAACGGTATGACGCTAAACTGCGCAGCTGATGCATTTAAAGAAGGTGCAGCTATTATGCTTGCACCTGCCCTATTAGTGGGTTGTGCGAAAGGTGTATTGCTTATACTTGGTGGTGGTACAACTGATGAAGCGAGTGTACTGAATTCAATTCTAAACAGTGCTGGCGGCGTGATTAGCGGGCTTCCTGACGTGGCTGCGGCATGGTTAATGTATGTATTCCAATCTATCTTCAACTTCTTCGTCACTTCAGGATCCGGACAAGCGGCACTAACGATGCCTCTACTGGCCCCTCTGGCAGACATTGCAGGAGTTACGCGCCAAGTGGCAGTTTTGTCATTCCAACTTGGCGATGGCTTTACTAACGTTATCGTCCCTACTTCGGCATCTCTCATGGCAACGCTTGGTGTCTGCCGTATCGACTGGGGTGACTGGGCAAAATTCTGCTGGCGATTTATTCTATTACTCTTTACCCTATCAAGTATCGTCGTTATCGCAGCTCATATTATGGGTTTTGCGTAAAACGAAGCCAATTGGTAATTAAGGCGAGACATGTTCTCGCCTTATTAATATTCATGGTATGACGACGCTAAGGTTTTAGATTAGCTCATGGTTTTGGAGTGGTAACTTTAATGGCAACACAATTTCTCGATGACGTGATTCAAGGTCATCAAGTGATTCAATCTCTCAATGTAGCAGACCTAAATTCGGGCGAGCATAAGTTTTGGTTTCGCATCGCAACGAATGCTCTCTCTCAGTGGCAACACCTACCTGTGCTAGTGTTCAAAGGTGAAAAACCTGGCAAGAAAATCATGATTACCGCAGGGGTTCATGGTGATGAGTACAATGGTGTGTTAGCAGCGCAGCAAACTGCTCGAGAGCTCATCGGCACTGAAGTCGCTGGTACTGTCACTATTGTTCCAACCGTTAACATGCCAGGTATGCTAAACCACAGCCGTGATTTCTATTCCGCAGACCCTGATGCGTCTCCTGCAAACTTAAACCGCTTTTTTCCTGGTGACCAAAACGGCAATGAAGCCCAACGCTACTTATATGCATTGTGGAATGATTTGCTCAAACCAAATGCTGATTTAGCCATTGACCTTCACACTCAAACCAGTGGTGCGGCCTATCCGCTTTACGTGTTTGCAGATTTCCGAATCGAGCAATCATTAGAAATGGCTCGTCTCATTAATCCTGATGCGATTTTAAATGATCCTGGAGATGCTGGCGTCCTTGAAACGGTTTGGAATAACCACGGTGTCCCAAGCATTACAGTTGAAGTAGGTATGGGGCGATACACCGAGCAAGAGCTCATCAGTCGAACTGTAACAGGCATTTTTAATGTGCTGAAAGAGCATAACATTGCTGAAGGTGATGTGGACACTATTACGTCATGCTTGGAAGGAAACGAAATCATCAGTGTGAAAGCGACACACGGCGGCTTTGTACTGCCTCATGTTAGTTTGATGGATTTTGTCGAGCAAGGTCAACTTCTTGCGATTCAATACGACAGCTTTGGCGCTGAGATTAAACGCTACACCGCCCCAACAAGCGGCACAGTACTTAGCCACAATGTTGAATCTATTCGAGCACCAGGCTCCCTGATCGTTCGTTTGATTAAGTAAACCATAACCGTTTGTTGATAGATCAACCTTTCGACGCTCACTCAAATTTATATAAGCCCCATCACGAGTAATCACAAATGATGGGGCTATATCCATTTTGACCACATTAAGTTACGCAGTAACAAATTACTGTTAAGCGAAATGACAAACTGAGCTCTTAATTAGGAAGCTTCCCCTCTGTCCGCTTTTTCAGCCACGCTGATGAACTTAAAGCTGTCTTTGTTTCTCTTGTTCAACAAAAATGAGCTCGTCTATAGCGAAACCTTTCTCTTTAGCTACGTACTTAAAGCGCTCCACTACTTTCTCATCAACGTTAGGCGTTCTAGACAATAGCCACAAATAGTCGTGGTTGTAACCGGAAACAAACGCATAGTTATAGTTTTCACCTAGCTCAAAAACAATGTAAGAAGAGTATATTGGCCCAAAAAAGGAAACCTTTAAGTGTCCAACCGTTTTATCTTCAACAAAATAAGCTTTGCCTTCAGCTTCTGACCACTGTCGCTCTTCTTCGGAATATCCACGGTTTATCACCTTAACCCCACCATCCTCGCGAACCTGATACTCAGCGGTAACGTTGGATAAGCCTCGCTCAAATGAATGGTCTAGGCGTGCAATTTCGTACCACTTACCTAGATATGGCTCTAAATCGAAATTATTGACGGGTTCCACCCCATCCGGCTTCGAGGTACAACCAAATAAAGTTGCAAGTGACAAAAGTAAAAATATTTTTATCGATTTCATACAACACCTAAATTTTAATTAGTGATTGATTTTACTCTAGAAGATAACAAATCGATCACTAAGCCGCACCATCGCCCTAATAGGTACACATCACAATTCTTCATCATCAATAGCGCGCTGAACACCGAAACCTCGTCATCTCAGCAAATCGATAACAAGATTGCTCTATTTTTGACTTACAAGCTGACCATGCTTGTACATTTTGTCAGCATTTAACCCTATGCATATAGAAACTTTGCACAACATAGACATTCGTAGGCATATCACCCTCCTATAATACGTTGCGTTATAGACAGAGGTTATTGTTATGAAATTAAAAACAGTGTCAGTTTGTGCACTTTTGGTGTTACTTGCAGGTTGTCAGCAGGAAAAGCCGAGCGCAACGACACAATTAACGACCTCGGCAGATGTATGTAATGCACAAGGAAACATGCCAGGTGGGTGGAATGAGTTTAACGCGACCCCTGATGCACAAAAGGCAATGGCCTTTGTTTTAAAGAAAATGGACACAATAGCGTCGTTTAAACAAATACTGAATGTTCACGCGCAAATCGTTAGCGGCGTCAACTATGCTATTGAGTTTGAATTGGATGATGGCTCTGTTTGGAACACGATTGTTTATCGCAACCTCGATGGCGAATATGCGATTACCCAATCGCCAAAAGAAGGCCACTTTTGCGAACAGTAGCGACTTAGTCAGAAAGCCCCAACATTGGGGGCTTTTTGATCTAACAGTAGTCACTGAATTAGACAGCGAAGCGACATTGAGATTTAATCGACACCGTTGAACCAAGTCTTGATGGTTCTACATCAATCCTCTGCGCCATTTGTTCTTTCAACTCAGAAACGTGAGAAATAACACCGATCATGCGCCCAGTCTGTTGCAGGTCCACTAGCGTTTGAATAGCAAGATCTAAAGACTCTGGGTCTAAACTACCGAAGCCCTCATCAATAAATAAAGTGTCTAAACGAATACCGCCACTATAGGATTGCACAACATCCGACAAACCAAGTGCCAGAGCAAGCGCTGCCATAAATGATTCACCGCCGGAAAGTGTCGCAACATCACGCGTTTTTCCTGTGTAGCCATCTTCAACCATTAAATCTAAGCCGCGACCCGCAGCACCTTTGAAGCCCTCTGTTTTTCGAGCAAGAATATAGCGCCCTTTACTCATAAGGCTTAAACGTTGGGAGGCCTGAATCAGCACATCATCCAACAGTACACCAAGAACAAAGCGATGTAGGCTAACCCTGCTGCCTGTTTTACCACTAGCAACGTCGTACAACGTACCAAAGACTTTGTATTCTTCTTCTAACTTACTATTTTTCTCATGCAACACGGCAATATCTTTACGAACCTTTTCAAGACGTTCAAATATTGAGCGTGTGGTATCAAGTTGATTCCTTACTTCAATATATTGCGCCTGCAGAGTGGTTAACCTGTCATTAAACAACTCTAAATTAGGCCTTTCAAGATCTTTCAATGCATGATTTAAATCATGTAGTGTTTGCTCAAGCTTGGTTTGTGCCTGTTTGAAGCTGTCTATTTCTTGCTGCCAGGCTTGAAGTTCATCATCTCCCACTCGACTACTTAGATAATGGCTTTCATCCTCAAATTTACTCGCCTGTAGTGCCTCATTCCACGCTAATTCTGCTTGGCTAAGTTTTTGCTCTGACTCAGATAACCACTGCTTGTTCGTCGCTAAGTGACTTTCCGCATTTGATTTCTCCAATATCGCTTGCTGCAAAGCGGTTTGCGCCTTTTCTAAGCCTGTGTTCAAACTCAGAATTTGCTCTTTTGTCAGCAAAATTTCACGTTCAAGCAAGTCAGCGGAACTGTATTTTGGGTCAATAGAAGCTTGTAATTGAGCCAATTGTTCTTGGTTCGCTTTAACGGTTGATTCATTTGCCGCCATTTTATTCTGCAGCTCATGAATTTTATTTTCACCCACGACGCAGCGTTGATTAAGCTGTTCAACGTTCTTTTCTAGCTTTTCAATATCAATAGCTTGTAGACGTAGGAGTTGAGCATTGATCGCTTGCAAATCATTTTGAACCGTCGAGATCTCAGATGTAGCATACTCACCCAACTCCTCTTTCAACTGGTTACACTGATTCTGATACTGACTAATGACAACGTTATGTTGTTCTAGCTGATTGCTTAGTTGGTTCAACAAGGTTTGAGCTTCTCGCTCTTTAGCTCTAGCCGCCTGAACTTGCTCTTTTGTAACGGCTTCTTCAACAAACGTTGCGGGGTTAGGATGCGTTTCGCTACCACACACCGGGCATGCTTCACCTGCTTTTAGTCGCTGCGCTAATACTGCCGCTTGAGCGTTGTGCCACTTAAGCTCTATCGTATCAGCGGCTTGTTGACGCTGCATATAGCGCTGACTGGCTTCGTGTAGTGACTGCTGCTTGCCTACAGTTAGCGCATTGAGTTTAGAGAGCTCTAAAGTAAGATCATGCAGCTTTTGTAGATCCTGTAACAGCCGTTGTTTTTGTTTTATTTCCGCATCGATGCTGCCAATAAGCGCAACATCAACTCGTGCTTTCTCTAGCTCCTTCTGTCCCTGCTGGGCCTGTAACGTTAACTTATCTTTTAGTTCTATGTACTGTTTTAACGTTGCTTCAAATTGTTGTTTTTGTTGATAACCCGCCGTTATTTTACTTTCCAAATTGTCTTTCTCGACCAACTTGTTTTTCATACTTTCAAGTTGATACTGCAGTTGCGTTAACTGCGGGACCTTTGCCGCTGCCTCTTTTGCACTTTGCTGCAAGTTTTCTTGTTCTCTCGCAACGACATTAGCTTTTTCGAGACTCTCTTCCAAAGCTACGATTTTTTGCCTAAGCTCTTGCGTTTGAGCTTTTGCATTTTGTAATGAGATGTAGGGCAACTCTATCTTATTGGCATTTTTAGCGTTTTCTAATTGCTGTTGACGAGCTTTTATCGAATCTGAGTGTTCTAGATGCAGCTTGAGTGCGCTTTCTGCTTGCTCTCGTTTCGAAAACTCTCCATTCAAGGTTTCCGCTTTTTGCAATTCAGATTTAGCAGTATTGAGCTTATCTAACGCTGCTTGCTCATTCTTTTTATCAGACTCTAATTGCTTAGTTACTTGTTCCAGTTGTTGTAATAGTTCTTGTTCAGAACTCGCTTCTGCAACTTGTAAAGCACCTCGAATTTGATTATCAAATTCGCCTTTCGCTTTACTAATTGCACTCGCTTTATCTTTGAGCGCGTACTCAATTTTTTTATATATGTCAGTTTGAAAGAGCTGGCCAAAAATTTCTTCACGCTCTTTAGAGCTAGCAAGCAACAGTTCTCGGAATTTTCCTTGAGGCAACACCATAACTTGACGAAATTGAGTTTCATTCAAGCCAATAATATTGCTAACTTCAGTTTTAACCTGAGTCGTCTTGCTGGTGATAAGCGTTTCAGTCTCACCGAGTTCATAAAGAGCCGCAGTGTGCTTTTTAATCGTCATCCCTTCACCACGGGCCTTGGGCGCTTCCTGCTCAGGGGATCGAACAACTCGGTATTGTTTGCCGTGTAACGAAAATTCGAGAACTACTTCGGTTGGTAAGTCTTGCGCGGATAAGTCACACCGCATCTGAATACCTTGTCGCTCATTACCTGTGGTTTCACCATAAAGGGCGAAGCAAATGGCATCTAAGATCGACGTTTTACCGGAACCTGTAGGACCATTAATCAAAAATAGAGGGTTACTGCCAAGCTTCTCAAAATGAATGATTTCAGTTTTTGCAAACGGACCAAAGGCTTGCATGGTTAGTTTAATTGGTTTCATCTTTGGTCCCTATTGCTGTGATAATTGCTTAATAATGTCAGTAACAGCTTGCTCTTGCTCTTTAGACAACTGGCTATCTTGCGCCTCAATAAAAAAATCTCGGAACATATCAATTTCGCTTCGCGCCAACTTTGCTTGCGCCATTTCCTGCTCTACCCCAATTAACATGCCAGGTTTCTCAAGGTGTAAAACGTTTGGATACACTGAACGAAGTTTTTCCATTGGGTTTAAAATCGCATGTTTATCCATCAAACGAACTAACAAATAATCTTCATTCTTGGGGTCTGTTTTCCCTTGCTCAATAACTTTATCCAGCTCGCCCTCTACAATACGCATTTCATGAGGAGCCGTAAGATCAATATGCTTTGCAGAAACGAATCCTTTCTTGTCCAGTTCAACTAACGTGAAACCTTTTCTCTGGTTCTGTTCACCAAAGCTATACTTCATGAGAGAGCCAGAGTAACGGATATGCTCTGCGCCTTTCTTTTGAGGCTGATGCAAATGACCAAGTGCGACGTAGTCAAAATCTAAGAAGTGTTCATGACTCACGCGATCAGAACCACCAATAGATAATGGTCGTTCAGAGTCTGACTCGATAGCCCCATCAACAAAACAGTGACTCACGAGCACGCGCTTTTGCTTAGAGATAAAGCGCTCTTTAATTTGCTCAACAAGCAATTGATGAGCCTCATCATGAGTGGATACCGAGGCTTTGTAGGCAAACCTGACCTGTTCAGGGTCGTTATAAGGCATACCATAAAACGCGACCTCGTCCGCAGAGTCCGTTTTTATGATGATGGGAGTGAGCATCTCTTCAAAGTTGCTAACAATATGGAGACCTGCATTTTTCATTTGCTCTGAGCCGAAACCTAACCTTTCTGCACCATCATGGTTGCCAGATATCAATATCATTGGTGTTTCTAACTCGGTACAAATGCGTTTCACGACTCGATTTAACAGTTCTATTGCAACCGTTGGTGGCACCGAACGGTCATAGATATCTCCCGCCACTACAACTGCATCGACGGGGTTGCGTTCAATATAGTTAATCAGTTGTTCGAGTACTGCTTGTTGATCTTCGAGTAGTGATACGTTGTGGAATTGTCGACCAAGATGCCAATCTGAGGTGTGGATAAACTTCATTCGAATTCACTTTCCGCCAATTCTATGAGTAGGCTTGCTTCTGTCAGAGTCAATGTACCGTTTATAAAAAGGAATGCGTCACGGGTGGGATCTCGAACAAGCCAAAACTCAAGTTATTTTATTTCGGTAAGGATATCTTGAGTCGAACAGCTTTTCATGTGGTTTGTGTTCTATGGCTGGCTATTTAATCAGAAAGCGAGAAGAACACTGTAAAAACGCGGTGAGCAAAGCTATTTTGAAAAGCAAGCTGCGCCTAGTCATTGTCCAAACATCATTAAAGGGCCAGTTTCGAGTCAATCCCCCATAACATTTGCATCACTAAAACCTCAGCTACTACTAGAAGGAAAAGCAATAGCCAGACCTATTCACTACGCCAATTGTATATTACTCCTACTGCATAGCCATCTGACTCGATGTCCGCTTGCAACACGTGAAAGTCTGGGCAGGGGCTGCTTCTTTGAAGCTCATCAATCACTAACGCTTTTAAAACGCCGCCACATGCACCCAATCCGCCAAGTTTGATATCAACAAATTGATACTGAGTTTGATCGGTCACCCACGGAGACAAGAATTGCATTGAGTTTAACCATTGCGGTTCTTCCTTATTAACGGATAAATACAATTGACTGAGTGGATGTTCACAACTTACTCCTAATTGCTTAAACACCTTGTCCACGGCGATGCGTTGTTGTTTGGCATCTAAATCAATTCGAACAACATCAGGCACAAGACCTGAATGTCGAAAAAAACACTTGGTTAAAATGATAGAGCTTTGAGGTTTGACATGCCCTTCTACATCACTCGTAACCTCTATAGCCAGTATCCAAGTCGCTTGCGTTTCATTAACTTCACGATTTATCCGATTTAGTGCCATCAAAAATGCAGCTTGGCCATAAGGATAAAAGTAAATTTCAGTATTGACAGTTTGGTCAACGAAAATAGAAAGCTCGCTTATCAATGCTTTAAGCAAACTTTTGTCCACCGAAGATGGTAAAAGAACACAGAGATTCCCCTTGATATCAGCTTGCTCAAGACTCTCGCGCTCAGAGCGCACGAGGCTTAATATATGCTCATCTATTGATTGAGCAAAGTCAGGGGGTCGGATTTCCTCGGACAATCTAAAAGAATCATCAGCTATCTCGCGAACGGTGTGTGAACGGCCATTAAAGGATAGAAGATGCGTTTGAAATGCGAGTGGCATCTAGCCTCCGATTAAAACCGTAGGCATACCAGATAGAATTTTGCCACCATGAGACGTTGAATCGCCGACTCTCGCGGCTGGTTTACCGTTGATTGTTACGCTAGAAGAACCTGCTGAGATACTATCCGGAGGACCGATACAAATAAGCTTGTCGCCTTGTCTTGCCGCAGGTATCCCGCCAATCGTTACGTTTGGTGAACCAACAACGACGGGACCACCGACATGCGGTATCTTTCCTGTTTTTTTAGGGCAAAGATGAAAGCTGCCCAAAATTGCGGCTGGTTTACCCACTTTAAATCACCTTAGTTCAATGAAATTTGCCCAGCTTTAAGAGCAATAGCTGAGCCGTTAATGGATATTTTATTACCTTTGATATTGATTTCTCCAGAGCTAGACATCTGAATAGAAGCACCACCTACTTTGATCTCGACGCTCTTTCCTGCATTAAAAGACAGTACTTCACCCGTTTCATTCGAAAAGTTTTTACCTACTTTCAAGCTCGCGTTCTGACCAACCTCTTGATTAACATCATTGGTCACTTTTTCGGTTTTACTGTTTTCAACGGCGATATCAACACAGTCTTCAACTAGCATTTGGAACAGTTTTTCAGCATGAAGATAAATGTGCTCTTCACCAGGCTTATCATCGAAGCGCAACTCATTAAAATTGGATGTACCTTTTTGTACAGAGCGTGATTTATAACCACTCTGAGAACTTTGCTCTGGTAAAGCGTAAGGAGGGAGTTGACTACCGTTATATAGTGACCCCGTAACGATTGGTTGATCAGGGTCTCCGTTAACAAACTCGACGATGACCTCTTGTCCGACTCTAGGGTGAAACACCGACCCCCATCCGTTACCTGCAATATTTTGCGCAACACGAATCCAACATGAACTATTTACATCGTATTTACCAACACGGTCCCAGTGAAACTGAACTTTGATACGGCCATGTTTGTCTATGTAAATTTCACCATCTTTGTTCCCCGTAACTACTGCGGTTTGCAAACCTTTCATCTGAGGTTTCGGGTAGTTAACTGAAGGACGCAGGATTGTCTTTGAGTCAACACAACTAAACGAGACTTTGACACCTTGCGCACCGGTCCCACCTTGACCAGTCTGGTTATAAACAGCAGCAGACAAAAAAACAGAAGACAGTACATATTCTTTGCCGACTCGAGATTTATCTTCATGCTTTTTAAACTTGAAGCACTTGCCCACACTGAATGTTCTGCACGTAGCCTCGCCACGACACAAATATGCATTTTGCTGTAGTGCTTCTATTGCATGCGTGTTTCTCAGTGCGTATTGATCATTGCTCTCCATTTCACCCATGTATTCAAAATACTCGCTTCCAGGTACTGTAAAAAAATCACTTTCACCCTTTGCAGTATTTTTAGGATTCGAAGAAGGCTTGAGCATGTTATAGCCTGACTTTTGACTCGCTTTAGTAGTCAGAATTTGCGTTTCATGCCAAGAAGAAATGTGGCTAGATTTCGCCGTACCTGTATCAAAATCGACTAAAAACTCAGTACCCGGCTTATAAAAACTGATGTCATCAAAAATATTGAGCGTATGGGCAGACTTAGTATGTGTAAAAAAAAATGATAGCCCCTCTTCCGATAACAGACGTCGAACAAATTCAAGATCTGATTCTTCATATTGTACTTTGTACGTGTATTTAGGATAGGACTTGGTTAGCTCAAAACTAAAGGCAACACTATGCTCCGATAGTACTTCAGAGATAATTTCCTTTATATCTTTATGCTGAAATATTCTGCAATTTTTTCGATATTCAGCGAAACGTAATTTAGGCTCTATTAATAATTCTATGTTTTTATAATTTTCGCCTTTATGTGTATTAGAAACCCTTTTCCCTTCTAATCTTGCAGCAGAAACGTAACCATGCATATAACGAGGATTTGAAGAAACATCCTCATTATTTTCAAGGGTAATGGTAACTTCCTTACCAATAATTTCGTTTAACTCACTTCGTTGATCATTAAAGTAAGCTTTAGCACGCAATGAAAAAAGTTCTGAGATCTCTTCTTTATACTCAAACGAGTTTAGTATGATGGCATCTTTACCGAATGGGGAAGAAATTCGGATGAAATTGTTATCTTGAGTTGCTCTTTTCATTAAATACTTCTTTCAAAAAAATGCGGAGGAATACTCCCCCGCATGAAAATTACATTTGTTGACCTTTAACACCGCTGTAGCCGTATACCAATGGAGCAGAAGTGTTGTTCTTATCGTCAGTAGGAGTCACTGTCATCATCATTTCTGTGTAAGAAATTGTGATAGTTTCAACTGGACGATCGTCTTGGATAGAAACTGAGTAGTTAGAAATCATCGCATCAGTCAGTTCGATCTTCATGATCTCTTCAACCTTCTCACCCTGCTTAGTAATATGGAAAACCGCTGGTTTACCTTTACCAATCGTCGCTTCTTTAAATAAGTCAGGAGAAGAACGGTCTTGAAGTTTAGTGATAGTCAAATCATATAGACGAGTAGCGCTCGCTTCACGGTCCATCGCTGTACCAGTGTATGATGAGATCTCACGACCTACACTCCAATCTACAGATAGTAGTGTAATCAAATCTTTGTATTGCTCGGCTGTTGCCTCACCCTTAATATCTGCGTATTTAAGATACGTATTAGACTGCATGCTAATCTCCTATAGCATTATTAATTGACATATATCGTAGTAATTTAATTATCTGACGTTTGGTGATAATTAGTGATTAATGTATCAAAAACTTCATTTTAAATACGCCCTGTTATATCTTTAAATAAGATTTAATTTAAGCGTTTTTTATAAAAAATAATAGTTAATATGAACCAACTCCCAATTATTATTGAGAGTGTAAAGGATGTTAAACTATTGAGACATCAAGTCCACTAGTTGTACCTTTAACAATAATTTCATCAAACGTCTTATCATTAAGAATTGCATGCAATATTTCATGAGAAATCTTCGGAAGCAGTGTATTTTCTATGGTTGTTTGTACCACACGCGCACCACTGCCAGACTCATTGCTATTGTCTACAATATCATTAATTAGTTCCTCATCAAAAAACAGGTCAGCGTTATAGTGCTTACGAATACGAGTCGTAATTTTATCCAACTTTAATTTTGTTATTTCTATCAATACTTTTCTTGATAGAGGCAAATAAGGTAATACGTTCACACGCCCTAAAAATGCAGGTTTAAAGTCGACCAACAAATCATCGCGTAAAGCATCTTTTAGTGCTGACGGCTCAGGAGATAAATCAGGATCAGAATACAAAGACATCGTCGTTTCGGTCCCTGTGTTCGCGGTCATAATAATAATAGTGTTTTTAAAGTCTATATCTCGACCTTCACCGTCTTTAATTGAGCCTTTATCAAACACCTGATAAAAAATATCTTGAACACCAGGGTGCGCTTTTTCCATTTCATCGAGGAGAATTACACTATAAGGTTTACGTCTAACAGCTTCAGTCAGTACACCTCCTTCTCCATAACCGACATAACCAGGAGGAGAACCTAATAGCAATGAGACTTTATGCTCTTCCTTAAATTCCGACATATTGATAGTCGTGACATTTTCTTCACTACCATAGACTTTCTCTGCAATCGCCAAAGCCGATTCGGTTTTACCCACTCCGCTTGGTCCGGTTAGGAGAAATACACCATTTGGTCGTGTCTCATCCGTGAGCTGCGCACTCGCGGTTTTTATCACTTCAGACATGAGCTCTAAAGCGTGATCCTGCCCGACAACTCGCTTACACAAACTTTCTTTCAAACCCAATACTGCTTGGATTTCATCATCCTGAAGTTTACCTAGCGGTATACCGGTCCAATCCGAAATAACTTCTGCGATTAGCGCTTCATTTACATGCGAAAAAACTAAGGGCTGTGAGTTAGCGGAAAGGTTATTTTCAAGCTCTTGTAACTTGTCTCTAGCAGTTTCAGAACCCTCCTGGATTATTTGGGTTCTAAGTGACTTAGCTTCATTTACCCATTCTTTTTCTTTTTCCCAAAGTACTTCTAATTCAATAATGTCATTAGATAGCGCATCAATCTCTTTTCGGACACCTTGCAGCTGCACATCAAGAGATGCTCCTAGCCGACTCTCTTGGCTAAGATGCTCATACTCAGCTTGCTTTGCTTTAAGTTTGTTTCTTTTCGCATCTAGGCCTCCCGGTGTAGATGACTGACTTAACGCAACTCGAGAACAGGCCGTATCCAAAACAGAAACCGCTTTATCTGGCAGTTGACGACCATTAATGTATCGAGCTGACAGTTGGACCGCTGCATTGAGAGCTTGGTTAGTGATATGAACATCGTGGTGTTGTGCCATTACATCAAGTAAGCCTCGTAACATTTCGATCGCGAGTTCAGGGGCAGGCTCATCAACCTTTACGACTTGAAAACGCCTAGTTAAAGCTGCATCTTTTTCAAAATACTTTTTATACTCTGCCCACGTTGTTGCTGCGATCGTTCTGAGTTCACCTCTCGCTAATGCTGGCTTCAGAATATTCGCCGCATCACCTTGGCCCGCTTGCCCACCACCGCCAATTAGGCCATGAGCTTCATCAATGAACAATATAATAGGCTGTGGAGCGTCGTTTACTTCCTTAACAAGGTTCTTAAGCCTGTTTTCAAACTCACCTTTCATGCCTGCGCCGGCTTGCAGTAACGCCAAATCCAGAGACTTAATTGCCACATTTTGCAGAGCGGGAGGTACATCGCCATCAATGATCTTTTGCGCCAAACCTTCAACAACGGCTGTTTTTCCAACACCAGCTTCTCCCGTAAGAATCGGGTTGTTTTGTCGGCGTCTTAATAAAATATCGATCATTAGGCGAATTTCATTATCTCTACCAATCACCGGATCTATTTTACCTTCCCTAGCTTGCTCAGTAAGGTCTGTTGTAAATTGATTCAAGGCGGAATTCGCGTTTGACTGCGCTAAGTCATTCGATCTTGATTGAGGCGCATTACTTTCTTTAAAGTTCAATAAGCGAGATGGTTCTATCTTGTTTAGTTCAGGACTAATCGAACCAGCCATGTTGACTAACGTATCATCAGACAAGTAGGCAAATAAAAGATGGATGCACCCCAACTGTTCTTGATTGAATTCAATGGTTGCAGACAACAAGGCATTTTGCATAACAGTCACCGTATGAGCTGATAGCCCAGGCACCGACTGGCATCCTGTTTTGTATTTTTCTAATGCCTTTTGAATATCGGTTTCAACCTTGATTTTATCGACATCAAATTCGTCAAAAACTTCAGAGTAAATATCGTCAGGATGGCGGATAATCATCATTAACCAGTGAGACATTTCAATACTGTGATGAGTTCGGGAGCTTGCCATCGCAGCTGCCTGTTCAAGTGTTTCCTTAGCCTGAGGAGACAATCTTTCGACCAACGCTGAAAGTGAGAGTGAAGCCATTACATTTCCTTTAAATAGTAATTGTTATAGTTCGATCTTTTGTACGTTCGTGTTTTTTAAGCACAGAACCAATACCTAACTGCCCCTGCTGTTTCGATAAACAAGCTTGTGGTAGCAAACTATGTTTGGTGGTGAGCTGCCACTTCAGTTGTTTATGTTTTCCAATCAACTCATAAGCAGCGTTCTTAATGATTGCTATATTGGGTTGGTTAGGAAGCAATTTACTAACTAGCTGTTTATCTTTTGGCAGAAATTCTATTGTTGTCCCCGCGTTGATGTTCCATGCTTTCGAACCCAAAGACGCTCCTAAACCAAGTTGAGCAAACTGCCCTTCAGGCATAGTTCGGGATGCAAGGCGTGTTTGCTCTTCTTTCGTAAGGTGTAACCATTGTCCTTGAAATTCATGAACTTTTACTTGGCATCCAGATAAACATTCAAGAATACTTTTCAGTCCACCTTTACTTCTCACTGGTGAAGCAAACACACCACCATAGTGCCGGGACAGTGAACTCCCTTTCCCAGTTAATGCCGATTTACAGCTTTCTAACGGCGAACGCGCGCCCTGCGCATGCGCACGAGACTGAACAGTCAGCTGACTCAGTTGCCAACATCGATAATAAAGAGATAATAAGCGATGATTGAAAATATCGTAGAAGTCCACCATAGCCGTATCGCCTTCTTTTTGGCGATGTAAAGCTAATTCACTATAGTGCTGGGGAAGCACACCTTGCTCACCCGTTAGGCCTATTAAATTGGTCTCAATCTCTAACTTGCTGTCATCTATATTTTTCAGTTCACAAAGCTGAGCATTTTCAAAACCTAATGATGGATTAACCTTTAAGTTTAGCTTTTCATGCTTCGGTAACGCATCTGTTCCTATTTGCGCCTCTGCTTGCAGAACTTCGTGTTCAATAAGATGAATCGCTTCAAACAATGGATGTTGCTTTAATTCTCGATAAAATTGTTCCGCGCTCATAGCAACACCTTATCGCCAGTTAATGCGGGCCATAGGTGGAAAGACTTTCCCGTGGACTTAATTCTTATTTCTAACTGCGTAAAAATGTTAATTTCAGCATATTGCGAGAAGTAAACAGATAAAACACTACCTAAGAGAAAGATCTGCTCTTTAGGTAAAATTTGATCAGAAACCGTCAAAATAATTTTTATACCGTGCGCAAATCCAACTTTGCCTTTCTGACTAATTCTTCCTGTAGTAGGCTCAAACTCTAACTTAGTTAAAGCATCGATTACCGCTTTCGTTTCTGCTGTCCCAGAAAATGCATAGAGATTAAGGGTCTGCTTCAAAGTTGCTAAACCATCTTCCTCGGTAAAATGGTTTAAAGTTAAAAGCTTAGTTAACTGCCATCGTGTGCTTTCATCCATTTCTGGCCGAATAGTTTCTGATAAAGAAACTAAACAACGAACAGATTCGAAATTGTCATTTACCTCCGGTAAAGATACTTGCGGCAGCCCACCTCCAAATGGAAGTTTCTGCGCTAAGTTGCGGTTACAGCACTCAGCTTCCACGTACATTAACCAGTTTTCCCGGCTATCCGGGCTGAACAATTGATGTTTTTTATCAACAAAAGAAATGTAAGTTTCTCTACCTGGCTCATCATACCCACCAGCCCAGTTCTTATCCTCACGTCTCATCAACCAATAAATCTCACTAGTGTTTGTATAATGCGTGTGCTCACCAGCGTGATAACATGGCAAATTGTGGTACGTTTTGTTCCAGTTTCTCAACGTTACGTCAGAAATTGAGACAACCTCATTACTTTCAGATTCTTGGTATTGTGGAGACAAGTGGTAATCGTATTCAGTTGGTAGAATACGCTTAGGCTCCATAATACTTTTAAATAAGTTGATTACAGGCACACAACCTACCATTAAGCTTTCTTCGTCCACTTGCTTTGGAAGCCAGTCATCGTTGGTATCAAAGTAAAAATACAGTTCGACTTGCTCTCCAAGATCTAGCTCAGATAATCCAAGTTCGGTGATATCAAAGAACATAAACTTCTCAGGAAAGTGCAAATACTCAACAAGTAATCTTGCTCCTGAAAAGCTTCTTTTACTGTATGGCACAACTTTCTCATCTTCTGAAAATCCTACTTCAGAAAGATGTCTTTTGGTTAAAGGACGAACTTCTTTGCCATCCACAACAACAGATAAACCAATTAGGTTTTGAAACAGCATTTGGTAGAGCTTAAAAGTCAATTGAGATTGACCGTTTAAATAGAAGCGCAGCCGTTCTATCCCCATTTCACCAAGAGGAGTCTCTTCATCTTGAGCCGTGAGCTGTACTTTCAAAACTGAATGAGCATTGCTTTCCCATCGTGAGCCAACTGGCTTGAAAGGCGCATTTTTAAAAACGCCAGAGGTCACATCAACAGGATACATTCTGACCGGATAACAAGTTCTAAACTCGCATTCATGATATCCAGTAGCACCGATAACAACTCGCTCGCCTTCTTCTACATCAAAATAAGAGGAAGTGGAGTTAGAACAGCTCATTTTAATGACTGACATTGACGGGATTGGGGCGTGAAAATCCGGATATAACTGTCCCATCAAAGACTCTGTAAACTGAGGGTAACTATTGTCTAAGCTTTGTCTAATCCTTGCTGTTAGAAATGCGCAGCCTTCTAACAATCTTTCTACGTGTGGATCGTCAACCTGTTCCTCACTAATACGAAGTCTCGCGGCAATCTTGGGATACTGCTCACCAAACTCTTGCCCTTTGTGACGCAAATAAGCTAACTCGCGATTATAGTACTTGAGAAACTCTTCACTCATTTTGCTCTACTCAGTTTCATACCTAAATTTACCGGCTCTACTTCAGAATTGAATCGCACTTCATGAATACTGTTATCAATTAAGCAAGTGGCATTTATCTGTAACCTCAATACCCTATCAATAGCGTTTTTCTCGTCCGAAATCTGGACATGAGGGTTCCTTAACCTCGGCTCAAACTCTTTAATTGCATCATGAACGATGTCGCAAAGCTGATTCTGCCCTTCTTGGCTGCTATAGGGCATTGAGGAAAAATCTGGCAGCCCATAGTTCAATATTGAATAACGAACCTCTAGAAGATCATCAGGAATATTTTTCCATCCAATACGACTATTCAGCATCGACTCTAGATCTCTAAGTAAGCTGCTCAACATCTGTTGCTGGCTTGCAGGGAAGTCTTTCTCATCTCGAGTGAGAGGATCACTATCTATCAATTTGTCGAGCAGAGAAACGGTTAACGACATGATATTTCTACGCTATTTGTTTCTGTTCTAATAATGTAGTCAAATCACAGATTGGAAGCGCTGAGTCACCGACTAACCAACATTTTTGACCCAAGCCAACAAAAGATTCTTGCTCACCAATCTGCTTCCAATCCGTTTCTCGGCCTAACTTTTGTGCATCGGTCTCTGAGTCGACATACGTCAAAGGCATATGGCCTTCGCCTTCACCAAGTCCATCGATATCAAACTCGACAGGTCGCCAAATACTTTCTAACAAAGAAGTAGGTGCTTTAACTTCTAGCGTATGGATGCTCGATATGGGTACAAGAAAATAGTTACCTGCTGTAGAAAACAGTTCAATGTAACCACCTAAACGATCATCAATATCTCTAGCATCTTCGTAGTTTGTGCCGTTTACGTTAAACCCTTTAATAGTACGACGCTCTTCAATGCGATGCGATAGACGTGACGCTTCTTCGTACTCTTGATTTCCGAGAGCAAGATTAAATCGAACAAGCTCTTTAGTTAATTCCTCATCACCTAATACTTTGGCACTAGCCGCACCATTGATAAAATCCTTTCTAGCTTGAGCTGCTTTCACTAAATGTCGTAGCTGACTTGCACCAGGCAGATACTCAGGAAACAATTTAATCGATTGCATGAGCTGAGCGTCCGCACGCTCGAAGTCCCCATCAATGCAAAGAAGCTCAATGAAGGAACTTCTCAAGCTCGCATCTTTAGGGGTGGCTTTAATTTCATCAATTAATTGCTCTAGAGCGTGTTGCAATAGGCCTTGGGACAAAGCATTTTTCCATTGAGTCATTGTTATTTCCTTACACCATGTGCTCTGGTGATAATTCGGTAATTAATTTAATGCTAGATACCATTTGATCGAGTTGAAAATGCGGTCGCAAATGGATAACTGAGTAATAATGTCCAGGAGTTTCTCTTTTCTCTCGAACTGTAATTTTCGCTTCATTTAGGGGGTATTTAGCTCGAAGCTCATCAGACGCTTCATCTGATGCGGTAGTGTACTGGTGTAACCAGCGTTGAAAGTCACGCTCTAGGCTTTCTGCGTCTTGATACCCACCAATTTTGTCACGCCCCATAACCTTGAGATAATGTGCGACTCGCGATACACACAATGTGTATTGCAACATCGATGTCAGTTTTGCATTCGTTGAAATATGCTTTTCTGCGTATTGTTTGGGCTTGTAGAGAGATACATTCGAGGTCATCCCTACCATATCAGTCTCAGGTATTGGAGAAATAGAAATAAAACCGCACTCAGACAATTCTTGTTCTTTTCTCTCAGTGATTTTCAAGTTTAACGGACATCTTTCACGATCATTCTTGCCATTAACACGCATCGTGCTCCTTGTAGGAGCGACGATAATACCCTGACTGTAATCGCCTTGTTTAATCCCTCGCATATGCGTGAACCAACCATGTTCCTGAAATGCTCTAATTGATACAGCAGCAAAACAGTACGCACTACTCCCCCATAGCAAATCTCGGTTGGAGTCGTAGATGTGTTCTTGAAAATTGAATTTATCATTCCGCGAGCCATCACTTTTGTATGGCTGACGGAACAAGACGTTAGGTGCAGTCAAACCAATAAATTTAGCGTCATCGTTATCTCTCAAACTACGCCACTTTGCATAATCTTCCTGTTCAAATTGGGCTGCTATATCTCTTATCGCAGAGAGTTGAGCGAAACTATCAACACCAAACATCTCTGGCGATGCAGACATGATAAATGGGCTGAATGCTGCAGCTGCAGACTGAGAGATCTTACTCAACACAGACAGATCTCTATCAAAATAATTTTTACTAGGATCACAGCGAAGCTGATAATCTCCAACCACCACACCAAAGGGTTCTCCCCCTGCCATGCCATATTCATTTTGATAGAGCAACTTAAATAGTGCTGATTGGTCAAACTCGATGGCTTTTAAAGCATCTTTACTGATTTCATTCCATGTCGCCGTTAAAACCTTAACTTTTACAGAGTCCGATGAACGAGAATCAACCTGTTCACATAAATACCTAACTCCAACCCACCCCCTTTCGAGCTGTTGAAACTCAGGATGATGTAATATTTCATTTAGTTGAGATTCTAATAGCTCATCAATGCGGTTAATTGTGTTCATCACACTATGACGAAAGCTGTCCAAATCTCTTGAACGTGTACCTTCTAGCCAAATTCGAGCTGACGATACAAGATCAGAAGATTCATTGAATCGAGTCAACCACGGGCTATCAAGTTCAGCATAGCCTCCGGTACTGAACTCATGTTTTAGCTTGCTAGGGTCGCGAAAGTTAAGTGACACTGCTAATTCCATCTAGAACATAAAGATTGGTCATGGCTGGCCTTTCGACCAGCCAATTCATTTCTTATCCACCTGACTGAGGGATCTTTGCCACAAGTCGCAAAGATGTGGTCAGTTCTTCCATTTGTAACCAAGGCTTCAGCCATGCTACGGCATTGTAAGAACCAGGTGCGCCAGGAATTTCCTTAACCTGAACACGAGCGTCTGCTAGAGGGTATTTCGCTCTGATCTCTTGACCACCGCCTTCAGAAGCATTGACGTAACCTAGGATCCAGCGGTTCAGCCAAGACTCAACGTCTTCTGCTTCCATAAAGCTACCAATTTTATCTCGAGCCATTACTTTCAAATAATGCGCAAAACGAGATGTTGCCATCATATAAGGTAGGCGGGCAGAAATGGCCGCATTGGCCGTTGCTTCAGGGGATTCATGGTTCGCTGGTTTTTGACAGGTTTGCGCACCAAAGAACACTGCATAGTTGGTGTTTTTGTAGTGACAAAGCGGTAAGAAACCAAGCTTACCAAGCTCCGCCTCACGTCTGTCGGTAATACCAATCTCTGTTGGGCACTTCATATCAGGGTCGCCATCATCACTCATGAAGAAATGCGTTGGCAAGTTATCCACTCGACCGCCGCCTTCTGCACCACGGATGGCAGTACAAAATCCATATTTTGAAAATGCGTCGGTTAACTTAACACCAAGAACATACGAAGAGTTCATCCAACAGTAGTCGTTATGTTCAGCGTTAACAGCAATACCTGAAACAGGATCTACTTCGAACTCTTCAAACCCAAACTCTTCGACTGGAGCGGTAGCTTGTCCGTATGGCAAACGAGCAAGGACTTTTGGCATCGTCAGACTAACGAAGCGCGAATCGGCACTCTCGCGGAACGAACGCCATTGGGCGTATTCTAGTGATTCAAATACCTTATCTAGGTCGCGTGGTTTTGACAACTCAGTCCACTCATCAAAGCCGAATAGTGCTGGTGAAGCCGCGGACAAGAATGGAGAGAAGCCAGAAGCCGCTACATTTGACATTAGGCGTAACGACTCAATATCTTCTGGGTGGTTGGTAAACTCATAGTCTCCAATCAATGCACCATACGGTTCACCACCAGCACTACCAAACTCAGACTCGTAAACCTTTTTAAAGATCTGGCTTTGATCAAACTCAACAGCTTTGCTCAAGTCTTTATGTAGCTCTTTCTTGGTCATGCTCATCATGCGAACTTTCAGAGTAGAGCTGGTCTCTGAATTCATCACTAGATAATTTAAGCCGCGCCAAGAACCTTCGAGTTTCTGTAATTCTGGGTGATGCATTACTTCAGACAACTGATCAGAAATCTGCCTATCGAGCAAATTAATCGCTTCACGAAAAGTTACTGTTAGGTTTTTGTTCCAAGTAACTGTCCCTTTCATTGCTTCTTCAGCGAGCGTTTTAATCAGCTCCTCAGCACGAGAAGCTTCGGTCTGCTTAGTCGCACCAATAGCTTGATCTAAGAATGAAGTTGTCTGTTCATTAACAGTTGGATCTAACTGTTTTTCAGCTTCAGTCGTCATTATTCCGCTCCTTCAGTACTGTCTGACTTCGCTTTCTTGCCAAGATCTAACTCGCCTGCAAGTCTTGCCAGATTGTCTGTATTGTTCAAAACATCCTCTAGGATATTTTCAAGCTCTTCTGAGCGGTCAACTTTTGTCATCAAATCACGCAGTTTATTACGCGTTTCCATCAATTGGCGTAGTGGATCAACTTGATTTACGATCGCAGCAGGCTCAAAGTCTTGCATTGATTTAAAGTTTAAATCGACCTCAAACTGTGAATCGTCATTCGCAAGCTTATTCGCAACTTTAAACTTCACCGATGGATTCATTTTTTTGAGTACATCGTCAAAGTTATCTCGATCGATCTGAATAAAACGGCGGTCTTTTAATGGCTTCAACGCTTCTGTGTTTTGACCAGCGAAGTCACCCATTACACCTACAACAAAAGGCAGTTCTTTCTTAAGAGTCGTACCTTCAGTTTCAACATCATAGGTAATGTGGACACGAGGCTTCCGTACTCGTGATAGTTTCGAGTGGATACTCGTCATACCATTCTCCCTTTATTAATTTTCATTTTGTTCTGCTATGCCAACCAAACGGAAGTAGCTTTTCTTTGCATCCCCGTCGGAGATAAGTTCCGCCAGTAACTCCGGCAGAGGCATCCCACACCAACGAATAATCTGTTCGATGGAGTAAGAAACTGGTGAGTGAGGTTCACTCTCTCGGAAGAAATCAGCTACTTGCTGCAATTGTCTAATTGCCTGCTCTCGTGATTTCATGTTTGTCGCTAATAATGCATCACAACTTTGTGAACTTAACGGTTGTTCAGAAGAAGATTCATCAAGATCCTCTAGCTCTTCAAACACGGCTTGTGGTTGATTGAAACGATCTCCTAGAAGGTGCTTTAATGCCGAGTGTATTGATTCGAGTCTTTTTGATATATAAGAGCTAGGAGTCACATCACCGACCGCTTCGTCTAATCGCTGACTGAATTCATTAAATGATTCTGTAGCGAACTCCAAATCCGTGATTAATTCTTGATAAAACGTATCAGAAGTCGACTTAACCGTAGTTATAATTTCAGGTAGCTCAACAGCCCCAAGCTCGACTCGATTTCGGCGCTTATCTTCGTCTAAGCGCTCAAGCTCTATAGCTTGCTGATATTCCCAATAGGCATAAGCTTGCTCCACGCCTAAGTCAGTCAATGGTATACAAGCAATTGGAAAAATAAGTGTTCCTTCACTATCGATACCATTGAGGCCAATAATCGCCGATATTCTTGTCTCAATACCATCTTCATCAGGCATTGGGTACAGATCATCCCAAAAGTTCTCAATTAAACTGGTTGCGAGTTTGTAGCCAACGCCCATACCACGAAAACCATACAATCGAGTTAGGGCTTCTATAAGCCAGGCAACAAATTCCAAATCTTTAGACTGATTCGTGAGTATTTCTGGGACATCTTCAATAAATACTCGCCATAAATTACTGTGGGTATAGATACTTTCTTCTTCTATAAGAGCATTACGTTCAGCGTTGCGGGCGGCCATACGCTGATCTTTCAACCGATAGTAAGCAGACTGTGGTGATACATCCTCTCTAGGATCAATACCTGTAGGATTTTCTTGAGATATAGGAGCCAACGCTTGTTCATACCAATCAAACATTTCATTACTCATAAGCTCTCCCTCTTAGAAAGACAGGTATCGTCGCGTCTTCTCTAGTTACTGTTTCGCACTCCGTTTGCGCTTGGCGAACTTTGATCAAAGCACAAGTTACGTTATCACTTGCGCCCCGAACCAAAGCCGAATGCATGAGAGCTAATCCAGCTTGGTTGACTGAGTCTGCATACAATGTCCGATGAATTTCATCACTCGTAAGTTCCTTAGAGAGTCCATCGCTACAGAGTAGAAACTGATCGCCGTCAGCCAACTGCCCTGAAACTTGATCAATAGTGACACTTTCGTCGACCCCAACAGCTCTGGTAATAACATTTGCAAGAGGGTGCGATTCGGCATCTTCAAATGCCAATAAGCCCTGATCCACTAAGTCCATGACTTGACTATGATCACGTGTTTTTTGGACAAAATTACCACTTCTAAGCTGGTAAATTCGGCTATCACCCACCCAAAGACAGTGGTAATACCCATCCTGAATAAACAACAAAACAAGTGTTGTTCCCATCGTTTTACCGTCTAAGTGATTTTGTGCGTATTGGTAAATTTCTAAGTTCGCTTCTTGAACCACTCTTCGGATATCATCGATATTAGTATTGGAGACATCCTGCATGTGGCGCGCGACTCTATCCACTAGCATCTGGCTTGCTATATCGCCAGCACTGTGTCCACCCATTCCATCGGCAACCACCCAAATATGCTGTTCTGTCATATCCAACAGAGCATCCTCGTTATAAGGGCGTACTTTTCCTGCGTGCGATTTAGCAAAGGTAAAATAGTTCCAATTCATTCTTCTATCCTACCAATTCCACTTTTTCCAGCCGCCATCAAGCATGGCTGAAAACTGACCAATTGAAGGAAATCCACTAGTAATGAACATGCATGGTTCAACCTTCGTTGAACCTTCAGTCCACCAAAAACATGGTTTACTCAATTTTTCTTTAATGAGGTAATTCAAAAGCGTGTTTTGATCAGTATTGCCGTGATCATGAAAAACTGTAGATATTTGGCTTTGATAAAGAAACTCTAGAGGCTTCACTTCACTTGTTACATTCGCAACGAGGTCATTTTTTTCTTGAGTACTCTTATGCCAAACATCAAAGACAAAGTCGTCCTCAAGTACTGAAAGAGCAAGAGCGGCACTGTCCTCGGTCCAAGCTCTGTCACCCCAATATTGCGCAGCTTCACCTTTTACGGCACGAGCTATAGTAAAGAAAAAGTATCTACCGCATGCATCAACACTAGGAATCATGCTACCAATGTAGGTTGAGTCTTCTAAATAGCTAATATCCAAAGCAAAGTGCCACACAGGAGCCGTTAAAAAGTGCTCATTCCAGCTTTCACCCAGTTGTTCCCTGCTGACTGCAATAACCGCCTGTTGCCAATCATGCCAACGCTCCGAGAAATCTTGTGATAAACCATCTTTCACAAAGTCCCCTTTTGCAGGCATTTTACCGATATAGCCCCAGCCTGATGTTATAAGGTTCGTGGACATCTGAACCTCTCCATTTCATTTGACCAAAACGGATTAATGGCACTAGAAGGAATAAGCTCTAGCTGCACCTTATTTCCCTTTAAATCAATCATAACTATATTGTCTTTACGCGATTCTGGCCTTGCTTTAAGTGATTGATCCAAAAGCTTGAATATGCCCCACTCACCTTCATAGGTATGCGCAATTTCGCGTTTAGATTCAGGTGGTGTGAACACAATTCGAGTCTGATCTTGACCGGCAGGCCAACTCAACGATTTAGCTCTTGCTGGTCCATGCTTATAAACCAAATCTTGTCCACCCAACTCTAAGACAAATCGAGTAATGTGCTGGTCTAGATAAACAGGCTTCATCCCAAACTCTACGCGTAATGAATTATCAGATTCAAAGAAAGACTGCCTGATACGTTGCGCTCTTTGAAAGACCATTAGTGTTTCTGGACGAACTCCAATTTCCTTTTCTAATCGCCAACGACTTTTCGAAGTATCCACAAACGGTTCGAGGTATTCTTGGAAGAATGCGTCAAGCGTACCTCCATAACCAAAGAATCGCTTAAAGTCTTTCAATCTAACTTCTCTGCTCGCGTTGGGCTCGAATGGATATCTGCCAGCAATAGTCCGCTGATAAGGGCGGACCACCTGTGTTACCCAAAGTTGATTTAGATGATCCTTCGAACCGCTCTCCGCAAACTTAACCGACTCTTGAGAAAGCTCACCTAGCCATTGATTAAATGGTCTCGGCAAAAGTCCTTTAGCACGAGCGAAGGAAGCTGCGACATCTTGTGTAACGGTTCCATCTAAAATACTTTTGTAGGCAATTTTCTGATTGTTACCAGAGCTTGATAAGTCACTTAAATACGAACGCAAGTTAACCATTGCTTGTTGAATATCATCAAAGTCTTGCTCACCAAGGCGTAAGATCTCTGAAAAATGCGATTCGACTTCTTTACCTGGCAGAGCAACATTGAAGCCGTTTTCTTCAGGTAAATACATGTCTAGTCTATCTGCCGTATTTGAAAACTTAACTTTGGCAACTTTACCAGCAACTTCAGAAGCGGCTTTTTGATTTTCTGACAATGATACTTTTGATAGAGCAACCTCTTTTTGGATTGCTCTCAACAAAGATTCGATTGGTCTTTCAACTCCAGATAAAACCCTCGCTTGCTCTGTCGCAAGTTCTAGGCTCGGAGCCTGCTTCAATTGAATATCTTCGATCAACGTTTTCCATTCATTAACATAATCTTGATAGTATCGAGACTGAACGCCTTGGATGGCACTATCTTGATCAATTTCATGAGCCTTAAGATCGTCACCATAAACCCAGTTCTCTTCCATTAGGCTTTTTACTGTACGGTTGATCTGAATCTGAAAAATGCTATGAAAACCATTGTACGTGTAGAAACCCGAAATGCCTTGTGATAGCGGTTTTCCACTAGCTCGCTCGAACTGCTCAAGCCCTTTAGGTCCCAATACATCAGTCAAGCGAAATGAAGGTACATGACTCTTAGAAAATTGTATTTTCATTCGCTGATAAGCACGTTCAGGTAGAGACATTTGAGTCAACACTTCTCGAGCACTCGTCACGGCAGCAGTGTTGTAAGTAAAGCCTTGTCCATCGTTGCCTAATAAATATTGAGTGTGCTGTAGCAAACGTCTTCTTAAGTCTGCGTTTAGCTCACCCGGATATTGACGTTCGAAATAAAAGTTAAACCAAGCCAACACTTCATCTTGTTGATATTTGTCTGGATTGAATAACATCAAATACGTTTTTAACGTTTCGTACAAATACTCACGATGCTGTTGATTGCTCTCCATTTCTGACACCAAGCTATCAAGAAGCAGAGGGGCGTAATATTGGGTCAAAGCATCAGAATATGCATTGTTTGCCGCCTGAGACACTTTGTCTCCTTGATAGAGACCAAACCTCTTTACAGAGTCGGCATCACCGTAGTCGCTTTGCTTTCCGAGAGGAAGCGTCATCAACCTATCTAATGTTTCTACAGCTGAAACAATATCCGCTTCAAAATCTAAACTTTGAGCGCCAATCATTGCATCAATATGGCTCGCTTGTTCATTGGTATCGACAATTAACTGTGAGTTCCACTTATAACTCATAAACCAAAGCGCAGAAGCTCCTAGCAGTAGCGTTGTACATCCAATGTAAACACCTCGACGCATCCAACCTGACTGCTTTTGATAGTGACGATTAACTGTTCCTAACAGTTGCTCTTTGAAAATAACCTTGTCAAAAAGATTCTTTACGAAATAACTATGAGAACCAGTCTGACTCTTTGCTAGAGCTAAACGATTTAACCCAAGTCCATTGGTTGATTCATTCATCAGCTTATCGACTGGTAAGCCTTCTTGAACCGAACTCAACATAAACACACCACGAATCAAGGCAGGCTCTTCAAAACTGTTTTGTGCAAAAATTTCAGCTAAAAACTCGTCAAGATTAGCTTGTAGCACTCTTAATTGCTTTGGAAATTCAAAGATAAGCGCGCGTTTATCTAAATCGTCCTCTGTTTCAAGTATTCTAAGCATACGGGCATCAAGGCGCTCCAACATGCCATGAAATTCTTTGTTGAATAGAGAAATAACGCCTCTTTCATCATCCACTTCACGAGGGAACATGAAACCAAATAATTCCTCTCGCTCTTCCTTACTTAAATCGGCAAAAAACTCATTGAAACCGGCAACTAAATCCATTTTGGTGAGCAATACGTAAATCGGAAACTGCATGCCTAACTGGTTTTTCAGTTCTTGAAGTCTCGACTTAATTGCTCGAGCATGAAGACTTCGCTCGGTTCGAGTCTGAGACATCACGCTGGCTAAACTTATCGTAACAATCGCACCATTAATTGGTCTTTGCGTTCTATACTTTTTCAACAATCCTAAGAAACCATGCCACGCTTTAGAGTCGACCTTTTCTTGACTGTCTTGTGTCGTATACCGGCCAGCCGTATCTATAAGAACTGCTTTATTTGCAAACCACCAATCACAGTGGCGAGTGCCACCTACACCGGCAATAGAGTCAGAGCCAAGGCTGTCTCCTAATGGAAACTCTAACCCCGACTGCTTTAATACAGTTGTTTTCCCCGTTCCAGGAGGGCCAATCAACACATACCACGGTAAGTCATACAAGCTTCTCTTGCCTTTGTGTGTTTTCGTCACTACTTTGACAGCTTGCTCAATACGCTCGCGCATTAAGTCAATTTCACTTGCCGCTTCTTTATCTGATAGGCTATCAACCTCAAGCAACGTTTGAATACTTTCGTCTTCTCTCACCTTTTGCTTATGCTGCTTGGTAACGTTAAATATCGCCCAAAGCAACACCAACACTAGAATAGTGACTAGCCGTTGAAAGTCACTCTTTAGGGGCTCATATCCCGCTATCGCAATAAGTGGACCAACAACCCAAATGAAAATAGAACAAGCAGCGACACCTATAAGACCGAGAAACCATCTTTGAGTAAATATTCTGCCAATTTCTTTAATACGCATCTCTATCTACCTATTATTAATTCGCGACAAGAAGGTCGATTTCAATCCGGCGGTTAATAGCTCGGTTTTCATCACTACTGTTTTCAACTAATGGTCTTGCATCCCCCAATCCCTCGGGTATCACTCGCCCTTCTAATGCACTATTCGAGATCAGTTGTTCAGACATAGCAGTGGCTCGAGCTAATGATAGGTGCCAGTTCGAGGGATATTTACTCGTGAAAATAGGCCTATCGTCGGTGTGACCAGTAACAATGATCTTGCCTTGGGTCGACTCCAATGTTCTCGCAAGCTTAGAAATAACGGGTTGGATGTAAGCGACAACATCAGCACTACCTGATTCAAATAGATCTTGAGACTTTAACGAAATTCTTACCCTGTCTTGCAGCGGCTCAACATTGATTAGCCCCTTACCGATCTCAGTTGCTAGATACATTGAAATCTTTTCTGCAATTGGCGCTGATTTTGATTCTGACGTTGCATCTTGGTTAAGTTGTTGCGGTTGAATCAAATTGACTAATTGAGAAAAGGTGCGATTGGATGCCTTATTTAGCTCATAACTAAAATACATATATATGCAGACCAATAGTGCCGCCGTTACAGAACATACAACCCAAAGAGGAGCTCTATCAGAAGCCTTTGAGCCATTCAAAATGTGTTGGTCGATACTATTGCTTAGTTCCTGAGGGACTCCTCTCCCATAAGTCTTAAGAGTAGCAATAACCTGTCTTCTCAATTTCCGGTGCGATTCCAGTCCATTTTTTTCTAAACGGTATTGACCCAGAAACCCGAGAGATAAGCACACATACATTAGTTCAAGCAAATCTAAGTTCACATCTGGTTTCGCCATGCACTTATCAAGATGCTTAAAGAACGCTTCCCCACCTTGACTGCTAGCATAGAAGGAGCTAAGTAATGAATCGTGACTCCAGAATGAATTCCCACCCCAATTGGTGTTAAGGACAACTTCATCTAGTGAACAGCATAAACAATAACGAGCTGTATCAATGGTATCCAAATCAACGTCATGCTGACGTAATCGGTTCTCATAATCTCTAAGCTTTTGTGCCAATGTCTCTTTTAGAAACAACGGATCGGAATGAGTCGCTGTCGAGCGAATTTGACCGATAATAGATAACAGGCCATTCGCCTCTGCTAGTAGAGAGTTATTCCCATAAGCGACCACTGAATCATTGTTCACCAATTCAGGACTTTTTGAGATAACTACGGTATTATCCACAGACTTTTCTGATTGTGGTTTCGATGCGGGTGCTCTTCCACCCGGTGTTGGTTTTACTATCGTTTGTTCCATACAGAGCGCGCCTATTGATTAATACTCCAAAGCTCAAGTTCAGCGTTCGGAAAATGCCCTGATAGGTGAAGCGCAATACCGCCACTATCTTTTAGCCTCATCCAAAATGGCCCTTTCTTGACAACTTCGAAATAAACATAGCCCGTTTGGTAAGGAATCTGTCTCGGGACGACACTCAACGGCACTACGTTTATACCGTTGATCTGATTATTAATTAGATCGCGAATCTGTTCTGCCGGGCCAAACTTGAGTTGCGCTGGGACCAGGCGTCTTATTTCATCTGTTGTGGTGTCTGCTTTAATTGCTAGCACAAATTGGCATGACTCAAGCAAGCGTTTATCTGGAAGCGGCGTCACTTGAATACCGTATTGGCGAGGCTCCAACGGAAGTTTGGTCGCAGTTTGGTCAAGGACAACACTGAGGTACTGACTGAGTATCTGATTCAACTCGCTATAGACACTTGATACATCTAAGTGATCATACGCAAGCAAACTTGGGACTCTTTTAGTTTTATTAGAAAAAGTGGCTAACTCACCAATGTAACCTTTAAGTGTCGTCGCTAATTCCAGTGGATGTAACCTATCTAACTCACTGAAATGCTTTAACTTCGCCTCATATCGGTTCAGCATTTGGAGCATGATGAAATCAACAGCAGATGCCGATGCAGATTTACCCTTAATCAAGCGCTGTGCAATAACGTCAGCACGCATCTTTGTCATCGCGATAACGTTACGTAGATAAGCTGACATAACTTTGTCGCTAAGGAGGTTGATAAGCGGAGGAACGTACTCATCGTCTAGTATAACTTCCCCTTCAGGAGTTACCTCTTTGATCCTTAAGATAGGTAACTCCACATAACCCGCTAATTTGTCATTACTCGCTTTCAACTCTAGGTTAAGGGCTGCAACTTGGATGGTTTCTTCATCTTGTCCTGTAAGGTTATCTATCACGTCGATATCTTGAAGTACATAACGAGAGACGATCGATTCGCTTACATCCGAAACGTTTTTACCTGTAACACTTGAAAGAGGGAGAGTTATTTTTACTAACGTATTTTCAGTGTTTTTATCAATAAGTAGAGGCGAAACTGAATCGTTGGATATTAACGTATTAACCAACGTCATATCTGGCAAAACAGCTTCAAGATGCTCAAGTTCAATAAGACCATCTTTTAGCGCGTGTTTTTTTACTCGACATTTCCAAACTCCCCAATTGTAAGCCCCACCTAACTGATGTAAGCCCTTGAATTCTTGAGAGGTTGCGCGTTCTTGTTGTTGGAAGTGCTGGGGACGTAAAAACATTCCTTCGCACCAAGCCGTCTTGGAGTATTGCGTCATTTATAATTAGCCAACTAAACGTTATTTAACGACCAAAGACAGATCTTCTAACAATACTTGATATGTGTTGTAACCGGTCTTATCCACTTTAATGACTTGTCGCCAATTTGAGTTTTCAATATCTCGAAACGCTACGACAATGCCTAAATATTCTGTCTTTGGAGACATACTTGCTTGATATGTTTCTTTCTGACCTGGAGTTAATGAAACTTCATATTTATTCACTAAATCAGGTCCTAAGACTTTTTCACTTTCTTCATAAATAGAAAAAAAGTCCTGGCTTTCGAAAATGGTATTTGACGTTAATTCAAATACATACACCACTACAGGAGAAGGCCTGCCGTTTGAATCAGGATTAATGTTATGACTTGCTGCTATTTCTAAATCTGAGTATGGATCAACAACTAGGTTCGCTGCTGAGCACCCAAATAAAGCTATTGAAATTAATAACAAAATATATTGGTAAAACTTTTTCATCACCCTAATTCCTAGCCTTTGTTTTTTAATGCTAATTCATAGTGCTTAGCGAAGTCTTCTAAATAGAACGGAGACTCTTTATTGATAATATCATCGGATAGCTTTTCATGAATATCCTCAAACCTCTTCCAACTTTGAGCATATTTCCTAGCTGGAATAACCTTATTAATAACCGTGTCTTTCGCTAAAGCATCTGAGTATATAGAAGTAGGTTCAACAAGTGACATAACACTCGAAACCGTACCTTCAACACCTTTCATTAAGGCTTGCTCATGACTTTCGATGTCATTAAATGCTTCTTTAATGGCTGCATTTGGCTTTAAGAAGCTAGCGGTTTGACGGTTATATAAGTTATGAATCGCATCTTCTAAGTTTGCAGAAAACTTTAAAGGGTTATTTTCTGACTTACGAAATGCGGTATGACTAAGTCGATTTGTTTGTTTAAACACTGCTCTGTTATGCAGTGTTTCCATTAAACCAACTAGCATCAAAGAAAATGACTCCCCCAGTTGTTCGAACCATTCCTCTCGGTTATCGCTGGGAATCATCATTGGATCTATACCCACCCCTCTAACAAAAGCCGCAAGTTCACCCCCATTGGTATCAAAGTTGGGAGTCGATAGGTGTTCTGATTGTCGGTTAACTTTCGGTAAAGTTTCAGATACGGTGCTCTGTTTTTCGGGCTTTGGGATATCAATAAAATCATCGACTAAACCAATATCTAGCTGAAAGTCAGAAGGAACACTTTCGTTTAAGAGTTCACTAGCACTAAGGCCTAGGTCAACAAATTCTGCTTCCGATGGACTTGAGACTACTTCAGGGGGTGCGCTAGAAAGACTTTTACTTGTCTCAAGACTGAATACATCTGTATCTGTTTGAATAGAAACTGAAATTTGATAATCCCCTAAGCTAACCATATCGTCATCGCTTAGTGCTATTTCATTTCCTTGACCCACAGGAGTTACAGCATTATTTACAAAAGTACCATTAGTTGAGAGGTCTTTTATCAAGTATTTGTCACCAAACTTAATCAGTTCTCCGTGGGTTCCGGATACCACTCTTTCAGGATCTGGTAGTGTCCAATCACATTGTTCAGACCTACCAAATGTAACCTTGGCATGTTCATCACTTGATTCAAACACGAACTCACTCTCAATCTCTGGAGTAAATTTGTGAAAACTTGTTATGGTTAAAACCAACTTCATGTAAACCTCGCCAAAGACCTGCTAGATATTATTTTTAATTTTATTATTAACTACTTTCTTATTAACAGTAAGATTAATAAAAATCTTAATACTGCCATTGAAAATCATGCACGGAATAATGAATCATTTTTTTATCAAAGCAATCACGTATTGTTCAACAATTTTAATTATCCAACCAAGTTCAAATTTTTGACACTTAGACTTTCATCAATAAAAAAACGAATGTTAGTTTGGCCGAGAAATTCTAACATAATGACTTTTCATTGAGCAGAAAGGTATATATTCCCCCATCATTTATACGGAGTTCTTGTGATGGAAGACAGTAATAAAAACAATTCTATAAATAACGAAGAAAGCGGAGATAAAACTAAAATTGTAAAGACTCAAAAACGAGACAATGCAATTAAATCAACCAAACTCACTAATAATGAAACCTCCGTTAAAAATAAAAATGAAACAAACACAAAACTGTCTCAAAAAGAAAACACTCCGTTAGTTAATAAGAAAAAAAACAATAAAGATGACTCATTAAATAATAACAAAGATGTTATTAACGAAAGCTTAATAGGAGCGTCCGTTAAAAATCGGTATGAAATTGAGTCGGTTATTGGGCATGGTGGGCTTTGCGATGTTTACTTAGCTAAAGATAGGATTCTTGAATCTTCAGGTTCAGAAACACCCTACGTTGCGTTAAAAATATTACAGAAAGAGTTTGCTTCTCAACCAGAGACTGCACGCATGTTAATACGTGAAGCTCAACAAACTCAAAGGTTAAGCCACCCTAATATCATTAGGGTTTTTGATTTTGGTGTTGATGGCGAAATATACTTTTTAGTTATGGAGTATATTAACGGAGAAACATTAGAGAGTTTAATACAGCGTTCTAGGCCCCATGGGCTGAAGTTTAATGCAACTTTATCAATCCTAAATCAGGTACTCGATGCACTCTCATATGCTCACTCTCTTGGTGTAGTGCACGCCGACCTAAAGCCCGCTAATGTGATTTTAACGTCTGAGGGTAACGTTAAACTGCTTGATTTTGGTGTATCTAAAACACATCAATTAAAGCAGGATCAATATGCGGCTAAACGTAAATCCGAAAATGTTGAAACGCTTGGTTATACTCCCAACTATGCATCACTCAACCTGTTATCCGGTAAGGAACCGAACTTAAGCGACGATATGTTTGCTCTATTTTGTATTGCTTACGAGCTATTGAGTTGCAAACACCCTTACGCAAGAACTCCAGTTAATGAAGCTCTCAAAAAGAAGATCAAGGTCTCTAAACCAACTAACATGCCTGCATCTAAGTGGCCAATATTTTCAAGCGTATTTTCAACTGGCATTATTCCGAACGAACTGACCCCTGAGCAGTTGAAACGCAAATTGAATATGCGCTATTGGCCTATCGCTAGCGGCGCGGCAGCGAGTATATTATTAGTTAGCGGCATTGTATTTGGTTATCAGCAGCAACAAGAAACCATCACCAATTTGGAAACCGTTATTAGCAAGCAAAATGATCAAATTGCCGGACAAGAGTGGCAGCTTGATACGCCAGCAGAAAAAAGTTTGGCACTGATTGATAGTGAAAAAAGCTTACATCCAGTCGTTAAGGCTGGCTTATTACGCTTACACAAGACCTATATTCTCAGCGAGTTTGAATCTGAAATTGATCAGGTTTTGAATTCTGATGCCAACAACTACCCGAATTATGATGAAATTGAGTCCATACTTGATAAAGCAAAAACCTACTACCCTGACTCACATAAAATAGAAGTTCTTGCCTTAGATATTCAGTCAAGCAAGCACTCCACGTTACTTTCGATAGCAAGGCAAATCAACAGTCAACTTGAAAAGTCTCGGTACAGTAAAGAAGACGGCAGTAAATCCATCTATGAGCTCAAGGATGAGTTAAATCAGATTCATCAAGGTTATCCTTTCACGCCAAGTTCGTTATCTAGCGATGTTTTCGGTCAGCACCTCACTGAAGCACTCAAAAAGAAAGACGCAGCTGCACTTGTTGCTCTTATTAAGGTTGGGAACACCTTCTTTTCAAACGTAGAAGAGCATCAAGAGAACTTACAGATAAGTAATGCGATGAAAGATGCAGTGCTGGAAATGAAATTATATGAGACAGCGCTAGATTCCAACAGCCCTCTACCGTTTCCAGAAGATGCCGCTAGAATCCTGTTCCAAGAAGAGTTTGAAAACTTTTATTCTCGCCTAGAAAAGGCAAGGACGACAACTCATCTCGATAACTTGGTGAAGGATGTGGATCTGTTCTCGAAAAACTTTCCTATTGGTTTTCAGGATGTTAACGATTTAAGATTCAAAACTGCTGATAAATACTTACGCTTCTCCGATATATTGCTTAATAAGCGAAGGACTTCAAGCGCAAGACGCGCTATGAAGAAAGCCAACGAGCTTATGAAGCAAATAGAACAGGACTCTAAGCAAAGCTAGTAATACAAAAGGGACGCGAGTCCCTTTTTTGCCGTAGATTACTTGCCAATATGCAACTAGATTGCTAATTTATACTTGTGCTTAATGAGGAGAGTTAGCCTTGACTGAAGGAATAGTCAAAGTTGGCGAACGTCTGGCGTCCGTATGTAACGATAGCCTTAAACTAGGACTGCAAGACACTTACCGACTCGGCGTTTTACTTGGAAACATCCCCTTTGCTACTTGTGTTAAAAACACGCGAGTTGAAGTTTTTTCATCCCTACATTTCGACCATTGCCGTTTGGATATAAGTCAAAATATCTTTAACAATGACTTTCTTTTTGTAAGTTTATCTCAAGCGACAAGCAAACTATTTCTGCTCAAATACTGGTTATGCCATTCATACCTTCGGCTAAGCCTTCATTATCCGAAACATTCCTCTACCTCAACGTTTAATAGGGGTATACATGATTAATTTTGATGTTCTCAATACATACATGGATAACGACGTAGATCTGATCGTCACTGTTTTTTCTACATACCTTGAAGATCACACGAATGATATAGAGCGTATAGATGAGCTATATGCAAGCAAATGTTGGTCAGAACTCTATCTATTAGCTCATAGTTTAAAGGGCATTCTAGAGAGTTTCGGAGAAGACACCGCGGTCATTGCGTTTCAAAGAATAGAAGAAAAAACCAGAAACGATACAGCGCCAGATAGCTCAGATATAGCTATAGTTACTAAAGAGCTAGCTGCAATTAATCAACAAATCTTCACTTACTTGAAGAATATGCAATAAAGAAATTCAAGGCTTAACTGGGGGAAATATGGCAATGAATAATAGCAATTTCAGGGAGTTGATTGAGTCTCTCAAAGACTTAACACCAACTCAAAAAAGGTACTTACTTAGCCGTACAAAGATGGCGCTAGATGATGAAAGTAATATGTTAAACATCAGTGATATTCTAACACCAGAAGAGTTGGAGGCGTTACTATCACCGGCACCAACAACGAATACAAAATAACAATGATATACAACGCAACCGTCAGATTAACGCTAGGGACCAAGTGAAGCAAATCGACTTTGCTTGGTTGTTAGTTTATCTCCCTATTCCTTTTCACTACAACAAACGTATTGTTTTCGAAACCTTTTTCCAATGTAAACAGGTCAGATAATTGAGCGACTAACATCAGTCCGCGACCTGAGGAGGACCAACTATCGTCATCCATTAAGTTAGGTGCCTCAATCTGTTTATTTTTATGTTGGATGAACGTCTTTTCATTGATCGGCGCTCCGCAATCAGAGACTCTCAGTTCCACGAAACCGGACACTTGGTCATCCCCAACCCTACACTCCACTTCAATTGGTAGGCCATCTATTTCACTGTAAGAATGAATATAAGCGTTATTCATGAGTTCAACGACACAAAGCTCCAATGATTGAATTGCATTTAAGGGGATTTGATGACCCATCAAAAACCGAACAACGTCTTTGCTCGCACTTCGTGAGTGAGTAAGGGAGCTCCCGTAAGTTCGTTTAAATTCGCTCTTTGACATTCTTTTCCTTAAAATCGAGCCTCTCACCATGCCATTTTACCTGTAAAAGGCTGGCATCATCATCAAACTCATCTTCGTTATGCCAAGATTGTACTTTTTTAAAGACGTCTCCCACTTGGTCTTCAACTGTCAGCGTGCAAACAGCTTTTATACTCGATGCCAATCGTTGTAGTGAAAACATCTCCTCACCCTGCCTCGCTTCAATCAAACCATCCGAATAAAGCCACAATGCATCGCCCTCATCCAGACTAATTTGGTTACCGATATATTCCATCGGCTGCATTGCACCAACGATAAAGTTATCGTCACCTATCTGTTCCATCGTTTTCGTACTCGTTCGCCAAACTAAGATCCTGGGGTGGCCAGCCGTGCAATAGCTAAGTTGCCCTGATTTTGTGTTAAGAATGGCGTAAGCCATAGTAAAGTAAAGTTGACTGTTTCTAGTTTGCTGATAACGCCGATTTAGCCGTTCAATCACAGATGCAGGCTCACTTACGCAATAGCCGTCATCTCTCAACTCCATCGTGATCGAATCAGGCCCCTGACTTTGAGATAGCGTCTGTTGAATAGAAAAAGCCATCAAAGCTGAAGAAATACCATGACCAGAAACATCAAATACATAAAACGCAACATGTCGTTCATCGAGCTCCAAATACCCCAACATATCACCACCAATCTGGGAGCATGGTTTGTAGACATAGCTAAAATTTACATTCTGAATAGTTGATTCAGCAGGGAGTAGTTGCTCCATCAGATGACTAGCAGACTGTAGGTCTTGGTGAATTGTTTGATAGGCCGCATCTAGCTCTTTATTTCTCTCAACGAGTTTGTTGTGCAGTTCTAAAGTACGAAACCCCGCACGGATTCTGGCCTGAAGTTCCTCTACAGACGTCTTCTTATCTACGAAATCATCTGCGCCAGCATCAATGCCTTTCACGATCGAACTTTGGTCATTTCTAGAAGACAGTAGAACAAAGAAAATGTAACGTTCGCTAACTTTAGATTTTAATTGGCGACACAATTCAATACCATTAATTCTAGGCATCATTAAATCGCTCAGCACAAACTGAATATCAGGGCGGTGGGTTAGCACTTCAAGCGCCGCTCTTCCGTCTTCAACTGCAACCACTTCATAGCCTTGCTTTTCCAATGCACTGCTGATGTAAAGCAGTACTGTTTTACTGTCATCGACCAAAAGAATGGGTTTCATCTTCCTCCTTAATACAGTTGCTATACTGGCTAACGCAAAACACTAGTCACTGACTGCTCATTTCTAAAACGGCTGTAGTCTTCGGCTAATAATTGGTGTTGATATCGAGTGTAAGACAACGCTTCATTAGAAATTAGTATCTGATGCTCTTTTTCGATTAACTGACTTTGCAGCCTTTCAATCTGTTCATCCTGCTGTATGTAATTGAGGTACAGTGCGAATAGACCAAAAACCGAAACCATTAACAGGGCTATTAGAATATTATTGATAGTTTTCACTTGAATACTCATGACCTCTCCTTGTCTATTACTAGACTTTCCATGATGAAAGAGAGCGTCTACGGACCAAGAGCTCGAGGCTCTAAAACGCAACGAAGCAAATTGAGGTTGTTTTTCCAATTATAGGCGATAGGAGAAAAAATAAGAAAAATCTGAGAAAATTTGAATATCCTGCTGAGTTAAGAATCGGTAAGGTGGTAGCAGCGAGCTATCATCCACTCGCTGCAATACATTAACTCTGAAATGCAGGTCTAGCTAAAATTTGGTTATACCATCGAGCAATGTTTGGCGACGTCGATAGCACATCAATTTCTAGGCCTTTAATTGCGAAACTGATCAAAATAAAGCCTGTTATATCGACGATAGTAAAATGGTCTACGGCGATAAAATCATTATGTTCAAGACGCTTGTCTAAGACGGGCAGAAATTCGTAGACGCGTTGTTTTGATTCTTCGCCCCATGCTTCAACGCAACGTTCTCTGTCTCCATAAACTCCGGTCATGTTTCGAAACGCCTGAAATGCCGCATTTAGTCCTTGGAACTCCACCACACGATGCCACATTTCCACCTGAGCACGTTCGAGCTGGTTAGCACCAAACAGCGCCAGATCATTTTCAAACGCTTCATCTAGGTAGCGACAAATCGCCACGCTTTCACAGATCGTCGTACCATCATCCAGTTCTAGTAGAGGCACTTTGCCGTTCACGCTTTTCGATTTAAACGGTTCAGATAGGTTATCGCCCTCACGAACGTTCAGCGCAATTCGCTCAACCTCGCCACCGATTTCCTTTAGAAAAATGCTAACTCGCTTACAACTTGGAGTCATTGCGGTTTCATAGAGCTTCATTTCACATCCTTTTATCTTTTTCTAACCGATTGGTTAGGATATACTGTAGTCAGTTTATAAACGATCAGTCAAGAACTTCACTATCAAAAATTTTCAAACAGTTGTGGGTCTGTTTGCTGAGCGAGATTTTTGATGCCGTTTGTGAGTTCACATGAATTTGGGGGCTGATACCCAAGAATAGATGGGTATTCATCATATTGGTTCAGTTCGAACGCTAGAGGTTCTCTGTACCATCCCTCCAAAGCAATTTAATTACCCGATAAGCAGACCCAGGCAGGTAATTTATGGCAAGAAAAGCCAACTTCGACCGAGATGAAAAGCTTCTCGTGGCTATGGATGTGTTTTGGCGCAAGGGCTTTGCGAACACGTCTATCTCGGATCTCACCGACGAGTTGAACATCAACCGGTTCAGTCTTTATAACACCTATGGTGACAAGCAACAGCTCTACTACGAAGCGCTCGATACTTACTTAAAAAAAGTCTCGCTACCGTCACTGAATGATTTGGAAAAAGACGACGCGTCTTTACCTGAGTTGGAATCGTTCCTTAAATCTTTTGCTGAGCTGCAACGCAAACGGAACTGTGGGTGTTTTATTCAAAATGCGTTGATTGAGCACGCTGGCGAAGACGATGACGTACTGCGCAAAGGGCATTTTTTGTTTGACCATCTTATCGACATCATTGCGGATGCGCTGACCAATGCGCAAAAGGAAACCTTAGTGCCAAAAACGCTTAAACCAGAAGAGCTTGCTCGTTTTGTTCTCAACAACATGCAAGGTATGCGTGTACTTGGCAAAGCTAAACGTTATGCCGACTTGGATACCGCGCTTTCCTGCTTGCTGGTTTTGATTAGGAAGTGACATGTCGATTGAAGTGATAGCAGTACGTCTTACCAAAGGCATGGACTTAAAGCCGAGCCTTGCGAAATTGGTCAAGCAGCATGGTATCAAAGCTGGCTCGATTGCCTCATGCGTTGGCTGTGTCTCTGACCTCAACCTTCGTTTGGCAGGTGCAGAGAGTACGTTAACCAAACATGAGCCATTTGAAATCGTCTCTGTGATGGGAACTCTAACGCCTGAACATCAACACGTTCATATCTCGGTGTCTGATCGTGAAGGACGAGTTTGGGGTGGGCATTTAATGGAAGGCACGGTTATAGATACCACCGCGGAATTGATCATCCATTCTTACTCAGAACTTGAGTTCACTAGAGCGATGGACGACTCGACTGGCTATACCGAACTACAAGTGAACCCTTCCAAATAATTAAAAGCTCCAGAGCCATACTGTGCTGTCTCTGGAGCTTTATTCGCTTGTCTCTTACGCTAAGAATTTACTCATTTCGAGCAAGCTAGTTTCGAGGGTCATTCTTCGACTAAGTAACAAACCTGATTATCGTCGACTGTTACTTGCCATGTTTTTAGACAGTGCGCATCGTCTTCTAAACACTGCCCACTCTTTAAACTGAAGTGCTGTTTATACAGTGGTGATGCAACACACATCTCACCATCAATATCACCGACAATCCCTCGACTCATCACATAAGCCTTACCAATTGGGTCCCAATCCTGAACAGCGTAAACACCGTTATCAGGAATGTAGAATAACGCCACATGCTCGCCTTCAATCAATACAGTGGCACCGATAAACGGCATTAAGTCATCAAGCTGACACAATTTCACTTTGGTTAAAGCTGCCATTTACACCTCCTGTTTCACGGGAATACGCTGACCGCGCACACGTTGGTACGGCAAGACTTTGCTGCCCGACGTGCTGTTCAAGAAAGGACGGAAGCGTTGCAATTTTTGAGGATTATCCAACGTACTCTTCCACTCACATTGATAGGTATCTACGACTCGTGCCATTTGTTCATCCAAAGAATCACATAGGTTGAGAGAGTCATCCAAAATCACTTGTTTAAGGTAGTCTAGGCCCCCTTCCATGTTCTCCATCCACACTGACGTGCGCTGTAAGCGATCAGCGGTGCTGACGTAGAACATCAAAACTCGGTCAATCATGGTGATCAACTCTGATTTGGATAAGTCGGATGCAAACAAATCAGCGTGTCTTGGTCTCATGCCACCATTACCACAAACGTATAGATTCCAGCCGTTTTCGGTGGCGATCACCCCAATGTCTTTACTTTGCGCTTCTGCACACTCACGAGTACAGCCCGATACGGCAAACTTAAGCTTATGGGGCGATCGCAATCCTTTGTAGCGGTTCTCTAACTCGATGGCTAATCCAACTGAATCATCAACACCATAGCGACACCACGTAGAACCGACGCAAGATTTCACGGTGCGGACCGACTTGCCGTAGGCGTGCCCTGTTTCAAAACCGGCATCAATTAAGGTTTGCCAGATTTCAGGAAGCTGTTCTAACTGCGCACCAAATAAATCCACGCGCTGACCACCAGTGATCTTGGTGTACAGATCGTACTGCTGAGCGACTTCACCTAGTACGATAAGTTTGTCTGGTGTGATTTCGCCACCCGGAACACGAGGCACAATCGAGTAAGAGCCATCTTTTTGTAGGTTCGCCATAAAGGCATCATTAGAATCTTGCAGAGATTGATGTTGAGGCTCCATGATGTGTTCATTCCACAAAGAAGCGAACACAGATGCCGCTGTCGGCTTACAGATATCACACCCATGCCCTTTGCCATGCAGTGCGATTAAGGTGTCGAAGTCTTTGATTTGTTCCACTTGGCAAATATGGAACATCTCTTGGCGACTAAGCTCAAAGTGCTCACAAAGGTGGTTGTTAACCTCTACCCCCATGGCTGCCAGTTGAGTATCCAATACCGACTTCACCATATTGCTACACCCACCACAGCCAGTACCGGCTTTGGTGTTGGCTTTAAGGTCCGTCAGGTTGGTAGTGCCGGCTTGAATCTCGGCAACTAAGTCACCTTTTGTGACGTTGTGACAAGAACAGATGATGGCGCTGTCTGGCATCTCTCCATCAAGCATTCCGGTATCAAACAACAGGTTCGCGGCGTGGTCTGGCAAGACTGTTTTGTTCAAATAACACTGTAAGAGCGCATCGTAATCGCTGTTATCACCGACGAGAATCGCACCAAGTAATTGGGTGCCGCTCGCATCAACCACCAGCTTTTTGTAGATGCCTGCTACCGCATCTTGCAAGACCATTTCTTGTGCGCCTTCGGTTTGCATTTGTGCATCTCCGATAGACGCCACATCCACCCCAAGCAGCTTGAGTTTGGTGCTCATGTCTGCACCTTTAAAACCTTCGCTTGGCATTCCAGTCAGGACATCAGCAGTGGTTCTTGCCATGGTGTAACCGGGTGCGACTAAACCAAAGATCTTTTGCTCCCAAAGAGCACATTCGCCAATCGCATAAATATTCTCATCGCTGGTTTGGCATTGATTGTTAATCACAATACCGCCTCGTTCGCCTACTTCCAGCTCAGCCAGTTTTGCCAGCTCATCTTGAGGGCGAATACCTGCGGAAAAGACAATCACATCCACTTCGAGAGGATCTTTGTCTTTAAACACCATACGATGCTTAGCCGTTTCACCATCGCAGATTCGTTCCGTACCCGTCGAGGTATGTACGGTTAACCCTAGCGCTTCAATCTTCTCTTTTAGCACTAAGCCAGCACCATCATCTAACTGTACGGGCATCAGGCGAGGTGCAAACTCAATGACGTGAGTTTCTAGCCCCAACAGTTTGAGTGCGTTTGCCGCTTCTAAACCCAACAAGCCGCCGCCAATCACTGCGCCTGTTCTTGCACCTTCACATGCCTTTTTGATCTGTGAAAGATCATCAAGCGTGCGGTAGACAAACACGTTGTCGCGGTCTTTACCTTCAATTGGCGGCACAAATGGGTAAGAACCGGTCGCGAGCACAAGTTCGTCGTAACCCAGCACATCTTCACCATCAAGGAGAATGCGCTTTTGCTCTCTGTCGATGCCTGTTACTTGGCTGCCAAGTACGAGTTGGATGCCATGCATGTCGTACCATTCTTGGTTACTCAGCATCAAATCATCATGAGACTTACCCGCAAACAAAGAGGACAACTGTACACGGTCATACGCGATAAAGCGCTCTGCACCAATCACGGTAATTCGGTGCTCCAAATGCGCGTTTTTCTGTACTAATTGCTCGACAAGGTGTTGCCCGACCATACCGTTGCCTACCACAACGATGTGGCTCAATGCGTTCTTTACTGGAATCGTTAAAGGACTGTTCATCGCTGCCTCCTTATGCCGTTTGCGCTGCGGTTTTGGGTTTGTCTTCTTTCGAAGCAGGAATCTCGACTTTGGATTGCTTCTCGTAAAGGAACTTCAACACCGCTTGTCGACACTTCTGATACTGCGCATCATCCGCCAGTGCTACACGCTCACGAGGGCGAGGTAGATTTACTTCTAACACTTCTCCAATGGTTGCTGCCGGTCCATTAGTCATCATCACGATTTTGTCAGATAGCAGCACCGCTTCATCCACGTCATGGGTAATCATGATGACGGTATTGTTTAGCTCGGCTTGAATCTTCATCAGTGCATCCTGTAAGTGCGCACGAGTCAACGCATCCAGCGCACCAAATGGCTCATCCATCAGCAAAACCTTTGGTTGAAGTGCCAGTGCTCTCGCAATGCCGACTCGCTGCTTCATACCGCCCGAGATTTCATCCGGCTTTTTGTGCGCAGCATGCTGCATTTGAATCAACTCCAAATAGTGGTTCACTTGTTCCTGAATCCACGCTTTGCCCTTTTTGCCGGCAATTTGTTTTACTGCAAGCTCAACGTTTTGATACACGGTTAACCAAGGCAATAATGAATGGTTTTGGAATACCACTGCGCGGTCGGGTCCCGGCCCTGCCACCTCTCGTCCATCGACTATTACGCCGCCGTCTGTTGGCATGTGTAGCCCTGCGACTAAGTTTAATACCGTTGATTTACCGCAGCCAGAGTGACCAATTAGGGATACAAACTCACCTTTATTGATTTGTAAATCGACGTTCTTAAGCGCGATGAACTCGCCATCTGGCGTTGGGAATCGCATCCCTAAACGCGTTAGATCTAATAATGCTTTTTCCATGATCGTTTCCCTTATCTCAACGCTTGTTGTTTATTCCAAGACAGCCACTTTTGAAGTTGCAGCATGCCTCTATCGAGCATCAAACCGATAAAACCAATGGTGATGACTGCCACCATGATGCGCCCCAATGATGCCGAGCTGCCGTTCTGGAATTCATCCCAAACGAACTTGCCTAACCCCGGGTTCTGAGCGAGCATTTCTGCCGCAATCAACACCATCCAAGCGATACCTAAAGAGAGACGTAAACCTGTGAAGATCATTGGAATGGCAGAAGGTAAAACGATAGTGCGAATGTGCTGCCACCACGAAAGTTGGAGCACTTTGCTCACGTTGATTAAGTCTTTATCAACGCTCGTTACACCCACAGCGGTATTAATCAGCGTCGGCCATAAGCTACATAGCGCTACTGTGATCAGAGAGTTAATGAACGACTTAGCAAACATCGGGTCATCACTCACATAAGTGGCACTTACAACCATGGTAACGATGGGTAGCCAAGCTAAAGGTGATACGGGCTTGAGCAGTTGAATGATTGGGTTGAACGCTTGATACAGCCCTTGATTAAGACCAAGCACGATGCCAAGCGGAATCGCGATAATCGTCGCCAGCAGAAAGCCCGCGGTCACAGTCACTAAGCTAGTCACGATTTGGTCGAAGAACGTCGGTTTACCTGTGTAAGGACGAATCTTCACTTCCGCGTCTGGATTCTTCGCTAACTTCGCAGCATTGCGCTTTTCCTGACGCTCGATAAACGCTTGTTCCTTTTCTCGCTCTTGCCAATGGTCATCGACAAGGTTGCTGAACTGCTGAAAAGTTTGCACAGGTCCCGGTAGCGTACCTAATGAAGTTTGCACTTCTCTCGCTGCTAAGTGCCACATTGCCAAAAAGATCAGCAAGCCAATGACGGGCAAAAGCACCAGCCGACTTCGGTTCACTACCTGCTTAGCAGGAAACAGGGAAATGACATTACTAGACATACTCACTCCTAAGAAATTTACATCCTTGTTGCCACAAGCGAATTCCCTCGCCTGTGGCGTTTATCGTTATGGTTAAACCTTGTCTTTTCCTTTAAGCCCGATAGAGAACTTCTCTAGATATTTATTTGGCTCGCGACCGTCATAAACGATGTTGTCGATAAAGTGTGTTTGTGGCGCACGGAAACCATCTTCAGCACTAAAATCTGGGAAGTCTTTTTTGCTCAACACACCATCTTCAATTAGCGCTTGAGCTGCTTGTTTGTAGATATCTGGACGGTAAACCTCTTTCGCCACATCCATGTACCAATCATCGGATTTCTCGCTTGAGATTTGTCCCCAACGGCGCATTTGAGTCAGATACCAAATCGCATCGCTGTAATACGGATACGTGGCGTTATGACGGAAGAAAACGTTGAAGTCTGGCACGTCTCGTTTGTCGCCTTTCTCATATTCAAATGTGCCCGTCATTGAGTTGGCGATAACTTCGGCATCGGCTCCGACGTATTCGCTTTTTGATAGCATCTTCACTGCCTCTTGGCGGTTGGCATTGTCGTTTTCATCTAACCAATGTGCCGCTCGAATCAAGGCTTTCACTACGCGAATGTGCGTGTTTGGATACTTCTCAGCCCAAGCTTTAGAAACACCAAATACTTTCTCTGGGTTGTTCTTCCAGATCTCGTAATCGGTCACGACTGGTGTACCAATGCCCTTGAACACAGCTTGTTGGTTCCATGGTTCGCCAACGCAGTAGCCTTTGATTGTGCCCGCTTCCATTGTGGCTGGCATTTGTGGTGGCGGTGTAACACTCAAAAGAACGTCAGCATCCAACTGGCCACTGTTATCGCCTGATTCTGGTGCGTAAAAGCCTGGATGAATCCCGCCTGCCGCTAACCAATATCGCAACTCATAGTTGTGCGTCGATACCGGGAACACCATGCCCATGTTGAACGGTTTGCCTTTATCCAGATAGCTGTCGACCACAGGCTTCAGTGCATCCGCTTTGATTGGGTGAACAGGTTTGCCATCTGGTTGTTTTGGAATGTATTGCTTCATCTGCTCCCAAGTATCATTGGAAACCGTGATTGCGTTGCCGTTCAAATCCATACTGAACGCGGTAATCACTTCTGCTTTTGTGCCGACACCAATCGTCGCGCCCAATGGCTGACCAGCAAGCATGTGCGCGCCAGCAAGCTCACCGTCGATGACTCGGTCTAAAAGCACCTTCCAGTTTGCTTGCGCTTCTAAAGTGACGTACAAGCCTTCGTCTTCAAAAAAGCCTTTCTCATAAGCAACCGCCAGCGGTGCCATATCGGTTAACTTAATAAAACCAAACTTCAGGTCTTCAATTTCTGGCTCACCCAACTCTGCCTTTACGCTGACCGTGGTGAATACCGATAACGAAATTGCTGACACTTTCAGCATCGAACTCCATTTCATTGGTTTGCTCCCATAAAAAAAGCGCCACTACTCCGAAGAGCAGTAGCGCCGTTGCTAAGTCTACAATTACCGCCGTTGATAATTGAGATAAGCGATTCAACAATAAACCCAACTCTACTAATCCAATTACTGTGCCAACTTATTTTTCACATTAAATACAATAAGTTAGTATATCTTGCCGTTTGTTATTCCCTGTTATTGCTTGCTGATAGTGCAACACGCACCACGTTAGAAAACGCACTCCAACCCCAAAGTGGTAGAGCAACTAATCAAGCACCTCCAAAGTAGTTATCAAATTCTTGGCAACTTGTGCGAGCGTTTGGCTCGATTGCATGGCTGAATTTCTAAGTGCTTTATAAGCCTGTTCTTCATCAACGCTGTGCATCTTCATCAGCAGACCTTTGGCTTTTTCCACCAGCTTGCGCTCTTCAATCTTATGGGTCAGCGATTCAATTTCCGATTGCATACTTTCGAATTTCGCTCTCACTAGTGTCGCATGTTCAATCCAAGGCTGAAGCGCAAACTCACTATCGTGCGGCATGAGCACATAGTCCATTTTTTCTGATAACCGATTGATATCATTAGATGATAACTGCTTTAAGACGATAAGAAGTGGTGCCGATTTTCTGCGGCAGAAATCGACGATCAAACGCAGTTCCGCGGTTGGTTGCTGCCATCCAACCACAACGCTTGCTGACGGTTCTCGTTGCATTAACGTTTCTAGTTGTGCCAATTGGCAACCGATGATGTTGTCGTAATCTTTGCTCAATAAGCCGGACAATCGAGCCTGCTCTTGGAGGCTATCACAACATACTATGATGGGTGTTTTTGACGTTGATTGAGTCATGCACATTCCTTGTTTATATCTCACTCACTAAGAGAGACATAACAAGGAATGTGCCAACTAAAATAGACGCGTTTTAACTAGAGGCGAGATGTTCTTTGAAGAAGCCGAGTGTGCGCTCCCAAGCGAGTGCTGCTTCTTCCGGTGCGTAGCGTGCTGTTGAGTCGTTATGGAAGCCGTGGTTGACGTTCTCATACATTAACGCTTGATACTGTGCGTCGGTTGCGATCAATTGCTGCTCATAAGCAGGCCATGTGTCGTTAACACGCTTATCGAGCCCTGCAAAGTGAATCATCAACGGCCCTTTGACTTGCTTTTGGATCTCTTGCGCAGCTGGTGTTCCATAAAAAGGCACACCTGCATCGAGCTCTTCAGGCATTACCGCTGCAAGCATATTGACAATGTATCCACCGAAGCAGAATCCAACCGCGCCCAATTTACCGTTGCCACCCTCGTATTGTTTGAGGAAGTTAGCGGCTGCAATAAAGTCTTGTTCGATCTTGGCTCTGTCCATCTCTTTCTGCATGGCGCGACCTTCATCGTCGTTCCCCGGATAGCCGCCGAGTGGATAAAGTGCGTCTGGAGCGAAAGCAATAAAGCCATCTTTTGCAAGTCGTCTTGCGACATCTTTGATATAAGGGTTCAGACCTCGGTTTTCATGAATCACCAACACAGTCGGCGATTTTAAAGTCTTCTTCTGTGGCATCACCAAATAGCCGCGACCTTCTCCATGTCCATTTGGAGATGGAAAGGTTTCGTACGTTGCCTTGATGTCAGGATCGTTAAATGAAACTTGTTCTGCGAGTGCGTAATTAGGGGTTAGCGCGTCGACCAGTGCTGTCATGCTAAAGCCAAGCACAGCAAGACCACCCAGCCTATTAAGAAACTCACGGCGCGAGATTTTTCCGTGGGCGTATTCGTCGTACCAATCGAAGGCTTCTTGCGGGATCGGGTGAGAAGCCTTTTCACTAGGAGTGGTATGCTTTAGAACCATTATCCATGTCCTCTGTGTCTTACCATATGGGATTTTCTCATTCTCAAAAGCGCAGCGAGAAACGAACGCGATTGAGGCTAAAACTGCGGTTTCACCACTCTGATACGGAGCAAGGTGGTGAAACACATCATTGGCGAGCTAGGATCTTTTACCTTCTTCAAACAATAGATAATGGATTCAGATTCAACAACTTTGCGTCGTTGGTTTTACATTAATTGACAATAGTGCGTTATTGCTGGCCACAATAGGCTTGCCAGTAGGAGAAGGCGCGTTCGAATGCTTTTTCCCTGTCGTGCATTTGTGCAAACAAGATCACTGTCATCGTAGCGAGAACCGTATTCGCCATTTGGTTCATGTCATCTTCTGACGTCCCAAACGGGCAGTTCGCAGGCATTGGCACCTCAGACAGCATTTGCTCCGTCCAGTAGTGCGATGTCACGCCGCTTGTTTAGCTTAACCATACTGTTTGGCTTACTTTCGGGTTGTATTCTGACTCACCCGATTGTCCTTTGAATGACACAACAGCGTGAGCGGTTTGACCGATCTCGTATTCGACTTCTGCATGAAGTTGTTGGAAACCAGGATGGAAGCTACCACGAATACCAACCGTTGCTTGCCCCGGATTCAATGCTCGAACCACGGTATTAATCGGCGTTCTAAGCCCATAACGATTCTTCCAACCGATCATGGTTTCTGCTTGTGGAGCAAATGCGCTGAGCGGTAGATACACGATGTTTTGTGTTTCTAAGACACGCTTTGCTTCTTCTGCTGATTCCGCTTTCTCGATAGCAAATTTGTCGAGGTAGTCTTCAGCGTGTAAACGACCAGATTGACGGTCGTGATATCCGTGCATCAGCACTTTGTGGCCATTATCGGCAAGGATTTTCGCTGCCAACAGATGCCAAGGCTGACCTGCCGCTTCACGTTTGCCCGCATAGCATGGCCAATCAATATCTGCACCAATAGCAGGCATGCGGGATTGGAATGCTTTCACAAAGCCAGCGATTTCTTGTTGAGTCTCGTTCTGTACGCGGATCAGCATCAATAACATCGCCATCTGATCATCATCGCACTCACCGTTTAGGTATTCATCCATAACTCGAAACGCTTGGTCAAAGTTCAGTGGTTTTCTACCACGTTCGCCACGACCGACTGTTCTAATACACTCCAAAATGCTGCTCATATTCCCTCGTATTCCGTCACTGACTGTACGGTTTCTATTAGTTGTTCGCGCAGTTTGACAACTTCTCCCATCACAATCAATGCTGGGCTCACGCCTTTAAGTGTAATCGATAAATCATTGAGCTGATTGAGTTGTGTAACGTGCACTTGTTGTTGAGGGCTGCAACCATGAGTGATGATCGCGACAGGGAAATCTTCTCTCAAACCAGAGCCTATTAAACCCGTTTGTATTTGCGATGATTTTTCTAACCCCATATAGAAGACTAACGTTTGTCCGCTTTGCATCAGTTGGCTCCACGCTTCAAATGCGCCTGTTACCACTTGCCCCGTCACAAAGGTAACGCTACGAGCAACGCCACGATGAGTCAGCGGAATCAAGCTGTTTGCTGAACATCCAATCGCAGCGGTAATGCCGGGAATGACTTCGTACGCGATTGAGTGTTTGACGAGTGCTAACGCCTCTTCACCTCCACGGCCAAATACAAAAGGATCTCCCCCTTTTAAGCGTACAACTCGCTTTCCTTGTTGAGCGAGCGATACCATCAAGTCACAAATTTCTTCCTGACCAATACTAGGTTGTCCGCATCTTTTGCCCACGTAAATCCAATCGGCTTGTGGCGAAGCCAACTCCAAAATATCTTTGTTAACCAAACGGTCGTACAACAGTACCTCTGCCGACATAATCGCTTTCACAGCCTTTACCGTTAACAAGTCAGGATCGTGCGGCCCTGCTCCGACAATCGAGACAAAACCTTTGTGGTTCGCGTCCAGGTCTAGTGAATGGTCTTCTAAAAGTTGGTTCAGTTTGCTTGCTTGATCATGCTTAGAAAAGCGAGACGAGCGTTCTTGTTTCTGACTCGCTTGTCCTTTCTTAAACCAAGACTTTTGATAAGGCGCTTCCATGTGCTTATCCTCTTTATGACTTACTTTATTTGAATAGCCAAACTTTGCTGGTTCGCTTGCTGTTTGCCCTTTTGATGCTGATGGCTGTCGACCATTTGTTTGATTTGAGAGACGCACGAGCCACAGTTAGTACCGCATTTGAGTTTGTTTTGAAGTTGGGTCACTGACGTGCAGTCTTGTTTCTCCATCGCGTCATGTATTTGTTTATCGGTAACGCGGAAACAACTACAAACCAGTTTGGCACTGCTTTGCGATTGAGTGATGGTAAGCAGTTGCGATAGCTCCATCGGCTTGCCAATCAAGCCGGTAAAGTTGGTGTAGTCGGTTTGAATCGGTTCACTAGACACCACCAAAACAGAGCGAATGATACGCACGTCTCCAACAAGGTCATAGTCCACCGCTAGCCAACCTTGGACAATATCTATCGTAATTCTGCGGCTCTTTTCCGTTCGACAAAAACTCTGCTTCTTTGGTCGCTTATCATGTGCAAAGCGCCAAATGCCCAAATTGCTTTCTGCTTGAAATGCGCTGTAGAGAAATTTACCGGAATCAAACTGTGTACCGATGAACATACCGTAGGTTTTGACCGCGGCGTCTTGCACTTCAACATAAGACGACTTAAATGCAGGCTGCCCTGAAATAGGGTCTTTTGCGCTGTTTACTATCGCATTAACACTGCTTTCACCGCCATATCGACCCGCCCAGTGCATTGACATAAACAGCTCCTGAAAACCCAAACCTTCATCAATGGCAACTTTGGCATAAATACCGGTGTTTGAAGCAGGCTGAAACAGCTTGGTGAGCTGTCCTGCTTTTAAGCGATTTTGAGTGGCAGAGAGCGTGTTCATGTACACGGTTGGTTCTAACTCTGAGGCGGCAAGGTGGGCGATATGCCCTGTGCGCGTCATGGTATGCCATTGGTCACGTTGCCTGCCCGTATTGAGCCACCAGCCTTTTGTTCTTTCTAAGCGCGTTGGAGATTCACTGGTCACGACAAAACGCGCTTTTCCATCTGGGTGTGAATAGACGCCATCAGCAAAAGGGCGCTCTCCTCCCCATTGTGTCGGCACCCACTCTTCGTATTCTTGCTCGGTTAAGTTGGCGTATTGAGAAAGATCTAGCTTCAATGGCGAATCTGCATTCATGCCTGTCATCGCGGCATATTCCCTGAATACCGCCCGCTCAGAAGTAAACGCAAAGCCATTTTGTGTCTTTTCCAATGCACACAGAGCTTGCCCAACTTGGCTTATCGCCCACCAATCTGATTTTGCTTCACCGGGAGGCGTTTGAAACTGGCGCTGCCTTGAAAGTCGACGCTCAGAATTGGTCACCATGCCTTGCTTCTCCCCCCAGCCAGCGGCGGGTAGCAATAGGTCCGCGTAATGCGCTACATCCGAATCCGCTGTGATATCGGAAACAATCACAAACGGACAAATCTCTAGTGCACGTTTTACCAATTGGTTATCTGGCAAAGAGACAACAGGATTGGTTGCCATGATCCAGAGAACTTTAATCTCACCACGTTCTACCGCCTCAAACAGTTCAACAGCTTTTAAACCGGGCTGAGTGGCAATTTCTGGTGAATCCCAAAACGCCTGCACTTGCTTTATAGACTTTGCGTCAAAAGCACGATGAACCGCTAACTGGTTTGCCAATCCACCGACTTCTCGCCCACCCATCGCATTGGGCTGACCTGTAATAGAAAACGGCCCACAACCTGACTTGGCAATTTTACCCGTCGCCAAGTGTGCATTAATGATTGCATTGCCTTTGTCGACGCCATTTTCGGCTTGGTTTACCCCTTGGCAAAACAACGTAATTGCGGTTGGGCTTTGCGCAAACCATTGGAAGAATGTCGTGAGTTTTTCTTCTGAAATGCCAATGGAAGACGTCAAATTAGTGACATCGTAACGCAAATCAGAAACTTCTTCTCTAAGTGCATTAAATCCGTCGGTATAAGAATTTATGTATTCAGAATCAATCAATTGTTGTTCAATAAGAAACTTGAGCAGCCCATTGAAGAGTGACACATCACCATCGTTTTTAATCGGTAGATGCAAATCCGCTTGCTGTGCGGTGACCGTTTCACGCGGGTCAATGACCACCAGCTTGAGGTTAGGATTGTTTTCTCTCGCTTGTTGAATACGTCGGAATAAAACAGGGTGCGTCCAAGCGGTATTAGCACCGCAAATGATCAATAGCTCAGTCTTATCAATATCGTCGTAATTGACGGGAACGACATCTTCACCAAATGCTCGTACATGAGCCGCAACCGCCGAAGACATACACAAACGCGAGTTCGTATCGATGTTTGCGCTGCCAACATAGCCTTTCATGAGTTTGTTGGCGACGTAATAGTCTTCCGTTAACAACTGCCCTGACACGTACATCGCGATGGAATCCGGTCCAAACTCCGCTTTCGCTTGATGAATCTTTTCAGCAATCAGATCCGTGGCTTGTTGCCATTGCACCTCTTGCCCTTGAGGTCGTTGCTTGGTGACAAGCTTTGGATACAACAAGCGCGAAGGCATATTCAAGCTCTCTGCCAGCGCGACACCCTTCACGCACAGTGATCCCGCATTTGCAGGATGACACACATCCCCAACGATTCCTTTCGTATTGACCTCGACACCACATCCAACACCACAATAGGGACAAGTGGTTTTTTTGCATCCTTGCGACATAACACCTCCAGTGCGATTCAGCCCAACTTACTAGCAAAAAAAAGCCTCTCCCGAATCGAGAGAGGCAGCAATGCCTTTAACGCTGTTAGTACATTTTCAAAAAGTAATACCCTATACCGCTCTCGCCTGCTATTAAGAGCGGCGCATCGAGTTATCGATGAACGTTTATGTAAAGCAAGTGAGGTGCCAAGATTAAAAACCCTTACCATACAAAGGGTTAGCTTAAAACCAATTATAGCAACGTAATGCTACGCACTGATTGTGTGCAAATTTCGGTCATTATCGTGCAGTATTACTTTACTAATTCCATAACTAACCTGGATTCTTCGTCACCAAAATAATGCGCTTCTTCTTCTAACGTTTTAAAGCCAAGGGAGAGGTATAAAGACAATGCAGGTTGGTTCTTAGGATCGACAGTCAATTTCACGCTTGAGCCTAACGTCAACGACGCAATAACGTTTTCTAGGAGGGAACGCGCAATACCTTTACCTCTATGTTGAATATCGACGGCCAATGACATGATCCAATATTGATGTGCATTTGTGCTAGTCGTTAGCAATATATACCCTGCGACCTGCTCTCCCTCTTTTGCTACCAGTAAACTCTCTCCCCAACAATCAAAAGCTTGCCGAAAGAAAAATTGAGGATAGGCGTGTTCTCCAAATAAAGTATTTTCGAGCTTATATATGGCAAATAAGTCCTCTTTTTGCGCAGACAAGATGTCCATTCAATGACTCCTTCTTTAACATGAATGGCAGCAGTATACCTAAATCTCATCTAAATGACGGGACACAAACATCTCAATTAAGTGCTTAAGAAATGTAATATTCTTCCTGAAAATTAGGCCTAACTCACTTAGAACATACATCTGTGATTAAGTTTTAACCGCAAAATCAAAAACCACACAAGATGAAAATTTCAATACATATAACCATTAAATGCATTACATTTAAGAACTTTATTCTGGTTTATTGAAAAATTCATAGTTGGATAATTTACAACCACCCCAAATTCACAGCATTATTCACCAAGCTTCGCGTGTGATAATAAACACTAAAACCTTTACCATTTTCAGCATTATTATTTTTATAAAAGCGAGTTTTAAAGTGAAAGAATCTCGAAATGCCTTAAATCCTAGTGAAATAAACACAACCACAGCTTGGTCAAAACATGATACACATTGGGTTCTTAGCCTATTTGGAACAGCCGTTGGCGCAGGCATCCTGTTTCTGCCAATTAACCTTGGGATTGGTGGTTTTTGGCCTTTAGTCGCGATGGCAGTACTTGCTTTTCCAATGACCTATCTTGCGCACCGTGGCTTAGCTCGTTTTGTACTATCTTCTAAGATCAAAAACGCAGACTTCACTGATGTAGTGGAAGAGCACTTCGGCGCAAAAGCAGGTCGTTCTATTTCACTGCTGTATTTTCTTTCGATCTTCCCGATCCTGTTGATATATGGGGTTGGAATAACAAACACAGTAGATAGCTTCATGGTAAATCAGGCTGATATGGCTTCTTTACCTAGACCTTTGCTTTCTGGCGTACTAGTGTTTGCACTAATTGCTATTATGATGGCGGGTGAAAAAGTAATGCTACGGGCCTTTGCCATCATGGTGTTCCCACTTGTTGCCATTCTTGCCTTTCTATCATTTTACTTAATACCGAACTGGACCATGCCTGTCATGGATGTGCCAGAAGCGTCAGCTTTTGCTAGCACTATGTGGTTAGCAGTTCCTGTAGTGATTTTCTCGTTTAGTCACGCAGCTGCAATTTCAAGCTTTGCAAATGTACAACGTCGCCATTACGGTAAGCAGGCAGATGCCAAATCCGAAGTTATTCTTCGTCGCACTAGCATTATGCTGATTGCCTTTGTTCTTATTTTTGTATTTTCCTGTGTACTAACACTGTCACCTGAACAATTGGCTCAAGCAAAAGAACAAAACGTATCCGTATTGTCTTACTTAGCGAACGCAACCGATAATCCATTTATTGCAACACTTGGTCCTTTAGTAGCGTTTGTTGCTATCACTTCATCTTTCCTTGGGCATTTTTTAGGTGCGCGTGAAAGCTTAAATGGTTTAATTAACAAGCATTTTAACCTATCTGAGAAGCGTGTTGATCGTATCAGCGTGGCAGCACTGTTCTTCTCAATCTGGGCGGCCGCGATCATGAACCCAAGTATTCTTGGTATGATGGAAGCATTGTCAGGGCCTGTTATTGCAATGATCTTATTTATTATGCCAATGTTAGCGGTGTATAAAATCGAGGCGATGAAACAATATCGAGGAAATGTCTCTACTTACTTTGTTCTAGCAGCAGGCATTGTGGCGGTAAGTGCATTGATTTTTAGCTTCTTCAGCTAATAACTAAAGACTAGCTTGGATTTTCAGGGGAATACCTTACACAAGGTTAAGGTGATTCCCTGAATTTTCTTACTCTTTAAAAGGTAATCATCGTTACCCTTGACTCTTAAATAAGAGCGAAAACACCCGCAATCATAAGTACTGAAGCGATGCAGGTACGGCCGATAATGCCGAAGTGCGAAGGTTGAATCATTTCATTATGCATAGTTAATCTCCTATTTATTATAAAAGCCATTTTTTATTGGCTTAATAACACTATGTCTAATATCCAGTTTTTTAACAACCCATACAAACATTAAATATTTATGACATAAACGTAATTTTTTACACTTCGCCCTGATTTTGAGCGATGAATCCGCGGTTTAAATCATTAGATTGAGTCCACCCAATATGCTCGCCTACCTGTCATCGTTACCTTGTCTATACCATCGTCTAATCATTGCATAAGTTTTCAATAGATTTTGTTTTATAAATCGTAATATTATAGAGAGCCTTCTCGTCTCTCACTCCCAAAACACTTTACTACTGGGAATCCATCCGCACTTAACCAACAAGAAATGGTAGACTTAACTGGTATTCGGTTAAGAGATCACATTTTATTAATACGCTCATGCACTTCTCAATTAAAAAACTGGCTTGCGCACTTTGTACTGCACTTGGACTTTTCTTGCATCCGACCAACGTACTGGCGAGTACCGAAAAGCAAGCTTATCTGGAAGAACACATTTCAGCAGAAAGCAAGCCCATGTTAAAACTCTACTTTCGCTCGATGGGTAAGCCGCGATCAATTCAAAAAGATGAGTTAAATACGCCACAGAATGCATCAGCAGAGTCTCTTGCTCTGTATTACTTTGCACGAAAGTACCTTAAGCGTTACGAAGGTGTTCCATTACCGAAAGATATGCCCGATTTAATCGAATTCGGTAAAAAGCACCATTTGGAATGGGTCGTCGCTGAAGCACAGCTCAATAAGGCTGTAACAATGATTGAGCAAGACGATAACTGGAACGCAGAATTGTTACTCCATGACGTTGTTTCTACAGCCCGTGATCTTGGTTATCTAGCATTAGAAGGCCGTGCTTACCGCTGGTTAGGCAATCTAGAAGTATCTCGAAATCAACTACGCAGTGGCCTAAAATATTATCGCAATGCCTATGAGTTATTAGAAAAAACAGTATTTGAAATACAAGTCGCGATGACACTGAACAACATTGGGACGGTCTACATCGATGCATCAGATTGGGCTCGGGCCAACAGTTACCTAACGCAAGCTCTCGACACTTACCTAGAGAGCGAATATCAATACGATAATAGCTTTTTTATGGGGGTTATCTACGCAAACCTTAGCATCGTTCACTCGAGCCTCGGAGATAACAAAAAAGCGGAATATTATTTCAATGAAGCCATTCGACTTTCAATGCAAACGGGGTCGGACACAGTCAAGCACCACTCTTTATCCAGCTTTTCACAAATGTTGAGCTCGGTAGGAAAAATTGATGATGCATTAATGGTCGCACAGCGTTGCGTAGACCTGCCCATTCCCAAAAATCTAGAAATGCTAAAAACGTCTTGTTACGAGGCATTTGCAGAGGCTTACCTCGCAAACAAACAATACGATAAAGCTATTACAACAGCACTTAACGTTCTAGAACAAACCAAATCAACCAGTGAATTAGAGCTGCGTCAGCGTATTGATATGCTTTCGGTACTGGTAAACGCTCATCAAATTCTTAATGACTATGAAGCGGCTTTTCATTATTTAACCCAATTAAGAGAGCTAGAGGCTGAGTTTTCTCATCATATTCATGGTGAAGAGATGATTAACATTAAGTTTGACCTCGAAGCTAAGTTAGCCCAGAAAGAACTCAAATTGCTAGAAACAAAAAATGCGCTACAAGCCTCTGAACTGCGTTCACAGCGCTATCGAGAAATGTTCTACTTTATCGCTATTGCGGCAATTGGAGTCGTTGGTTTTCGTTACGTACTGCGCGTTAGACGTATTAATAAAGCACTCACTCAAGAAAATACTACCGATCCATTAACTCAACTGCATAACCGTCGCTATCTTCACATTTGGTTGGACAAAATGGCTCGTAGAAGCCCAGATAGAACATTTGCCTTAGCCGTTTTAGATGTCGATCATTTCAAAACCGTTAATGATCAATATGGACACGATATTGGCGATAAAATGCTGACTCATATTGCCACGCTATTTAACGAATCCACCCGCTCTGGTGACCTACTCATTCGTTGGGGTGGAGAAGAGTTTGTCCTATTATTCGAAGTACAGCGAGCCGAAGATTGCACTAAGTTTTTGGAGCGATTGAGATATACTGTTGAAAACACGCCATTGGTGGTTGACTCTAAACCATTAAGCGCGACAATTTCCCTTGGAGCAGTGGACAAACTGTCGGCACAAACAATTAAACAAGAATGGGATCAGTGGTTTTTCTTGGCAGACCAAGCTTTGTATGATGCGAAGCAAGCTGGTAGAAACCAGTTCATCATTCATCCTACATCATAAAAAAGCACACATGAAAAAAAATCTAATCATTATTACTTTTGCGCCTCTATTTCTTATGGCGTGTAGTAATCAGCAAGCATCTCAACTGGGAATGCGCAGCAGCAGTGTCAATGTATATGCCCAGCAAATGAGTAACACTCAACTATGTGAAACTCTCTACTACAACCGTGCAACCAACCAAACCAAAGTGGCGATTGGTGCTGAGTTCAATCGACGTGGATTAAACAAAAAGTGGTGTGATAAAGAATTCGATAAGTTGTACATTAAAAAGTGGATTGATAACGTGCTGCCTAAGGAAAAAGCCGAATCTAAGAAACCAATGGCAACTATTCAACCCGCTTCAACTAAATAACTCCCCTCTTGAAGCAGACGGTACACTCGTATTTTCTGCTTTTCACTTTTCACGCATGCTCGATGCGACATATAAAAACCTCATGGTTTCAGTAAATTAACAAAGACTTATGTTGTCCATCGAACTTTTAATGTAAACAAGTTGTAAATGGTTTTCGTCCTTATTCTTTGTCGTTAGCTTTGTTTGTTCCTGTTAGCGGAATATGAAACAGGAACTAAAAAATTCCAAACAAAGACATGAGGTCAAAAATGGAAATACGCATTAATCGCCTATTTGCTGCTATGTTGGCAGTAGGCATTGCACCTGCCGTCTCGGCGTTTGATCCACTCTATTCTGAACAATGGCACTTAGACAACACGGGGCAAACTGCGTTTGCGGCTAATCCTGCTGTTGCTGGGAACGACTTAAACACTAAGCTCACTCAGGCAATGGGGATTGCAGGTGTTGGTGTGAAAGTTGCCGTCATTGATTCTGGAGTGCAGATCGATCACCCCGACCTTGCAGGTAATATAGTTACAGGTAGCAGAAACTTCGTCGAAGACTCTTCATTCCCACCAAGTTATCCGGTTGATACTAATGGTCATGGCACTGCTGTAGCCGGTTTGATTAGCGCCGTCGGCAACAACGGTAAAGGCGGACGCGGTGTCGCTTCTCACTCTTCCCTCATTGGTTTTAACTGGTTAGCCAACCAGACATTAGAAGGTTGGTTAATCTCCCATGGCATGGACCCAGCAACACGTGATGTTCGCGTATTTAACCAAAGTTACGGTTTCAGCCCTATAAACCCGATTACTTTTGATGAAAGCGACCCTCAACTAAAACTTGAAATGGACGTGATGAAAAACGTCAGCGAGAGTAACGCCTGGGGTCGAGGTGCTGTATTTGTAAAGTCAGCAGGTAATGGTTACCGTTATTTCAATGCAGGGCGATTCTTCGTATTGCCAAGTAACTTCTTTGCTGGTGGAGACAATCAAGGCTTACCGATGCACAACTCTGCTCAGTCTTATGATAACGCCAATTACTTCAATTTAGTCACTAGTGCACTGCGAGCGGATGGTACGAGAGCGAGTTACTCATCTGTGGGTTCGAACGTGTGGGTTGCAGCACCAGCAGGTGAATATGGGCAAGATTTCCCTGCTATGGTCACCACTGATTTAATGGGTTGTGAAGAAGGGCAAAATACCAGTGATGGCCTTGGCATTAATGGGTTACACGGCGGAACGGAGCTCGATCCGAACTGTAACTATACCAGTACGATGAACGGAACCTCATCGGCTGCGCCAAACACATCGGGTGCCATCGCGGCAATCATGTCAACCAACCACGCACTTTCTGCTCGTGATGTACGTGCTTTACTAGCGGAGACAGCAAAAGTAACGGATAAAGCGCATCCAGGCGTACAGCTTGAATTTACTAACCATAAAGGCGAACAGGTTAGCTACGAGGCCATTGCCCCTTGGCAGAAAAATGCAGCAGGCGTAGATTTCCATACTTTTTATGGCTTCGGCGCTGTAGATTTAGATGAAGCGATGCAACGTGCCCGGATGACGAATCGTGTTTTGCCAACTCAAGTCATTACGCCATGGGTTAATAACGCTACAGAAGTAAGTGTACCCGATGCAAGTCTAGTTGGTGGTTCTTCAAGTATCGCCATTGCCGATGAGCTGACAGTCGAATCCGTTCAAGTGACATTGACACTGGACCACGCTCGTCTGCCCGACTTAGCTATCGAGCTCATTTCGCCATCAGGGACTCGTTCCGTTTTGCAAACACCGCGCAATGGTCTTGTTGGTCAATCTCTTGATCCAACGATTACAGGCTACAAAGATCAATTAATGTTGTCTAACCAATTTTATGGCGAAGATGCAAAAGGCGAATGGACGTTGCGAGCAATAGATACGAACGGCGATGAAGTCTATTCTTACATTGCATATTTCAACTCTTCCACCATCTATGACGTTCCGATGGCAAACAACGCTCAGCCCGGTGTTATTAAGAACTGGTCGATGCGCATATTTGGACACTAAGGAGTCAATAACATGAAATACAAATCATTTTCTATGCTGGCTCTCGTTATCATGACGTCGAGTGTATACGCTGAGCAACAGCTCTCTCAACAACCTGCACCAGAACTGTTTGTGCCATCAGAAGCGGTTGAGATTAATGGCCAAGATTATCGAAAAGTGCAAACTGGCACTGTTAGAACCCTATCTGAAGACGTAAAACTTCAAGCGGGTGATGAGGTGTTTAAGAATGCGTTTAGTAACGTATCCAAAGCCACAGGGCTGGTTTATATCACCGTAAACAATCCTAACGAAGCGAAAGCAGTCGCCAAAGAGTTAAAATTAGAAGTTATCTTCGCAGAGGGGGAATCAGCGGTGTTAAAAGCATCTCAAGATCAAGATCTGCTAAGTATTAGCGACTACCTAAATGCAGACAGCCGGGTAAAAGCGTCTAAAATTGAACTAAACAGCGGTAAATACCGTGCACAATAATTCTCTAACAAGAGAAGTTGGCCTGTAAAACCATGCCTCAGCGATTGCTGAGGCATTTTTATGGGTAGGAACAGATAGGCTATTATTCTTTAATAACATTTCGCATAACCAGTATGATACCTAAACACCCTACTCGCCTGCGCCTGTCATTTCTTAAACAAAATAATTTCCGTTCTTAGCTCTTCTTCCGTGGTTTCCTTCGGGCTATTCAGATAGCGTTCGATTCCTAAAGGACTGGTTTTGACTTTCATACCACTCTGACGAACCAAGTTCATCGCTAAAGCCCATGCATTTCCCAAAAACTGATATTCACCTCGGTGTTCAACGACAAATGTTTCACTCTCAGGAATGGTACCGGTAACCGCCCCTTGAGGCGCTGATACTGAGTTATGAAGAGGAAAGCAAGTGATAAACTCGAATGTTCCTTTCTGCATATCCATCGACTGGTAATAACAAAACAATTCACCATTCACGGATAGGGTTTCGTCACTAATTAACTGTTCTAGTTGCTGAACATGCTTCTCAATTACCGAACCTAATTCCTGCAAGCTAGCCACACCCTTGATCCCAATGTAATGAATTTGAGGCAACGTTCGGTTACCTATTTCGACTAAGTCTGAATGCACTCTTCCGGTTTCAAGCTTACTTTTGAGCATGCGTAACCCACGTTGATAATCCATCTCTATCATCGACTTAAACATACTTTTCAGAAAGAACAGATACCAAGGGACGCGAGATTGCATTTGCCATTCGACTAAACAGCCATTTTGTGACGGCGTCACGATTAGAGTCACCTTTCCATGGCTCTTGATTGGGCGAAAGAAATGCAGCTCCATATCTAATCGATGCTCTTGAGTACTTTCCAGTACAATCGCGCCAGTCCCAATACGCTGACCATTCCATTGATAACCAGCTCCAACGTGGCCCTGATTATCACTGAATGTCAGCTCGCAGCTTGGTTCAAGAATGATCCATGGTGACCAGCTGGGCCAGTTATTGAAGTTCTTGAGATAGCCAATAATTTCACTTTGATTCTTATTAATTTCAATATTTCGGCTGACCTGATAAGAGAGCATAACGGTTCCTCGAGTTTCCGCTTCACTAACTTCAGTCTAATTCAAATTCCAGTTTTTTCTTGTTTGACTGCGGGTTAGATGCGTACGACAAGAAAAATCCAGATCGTTAATTCTCACTTGAATCAATACGCGCAAAGCTAAGAGCAGAACTCCACTTTTGCACTAAATCGAATACCATCATCGTCCAGTACTAACGCCCACCCCATCCGTTCACATATTCGTTGTACGATAACAAGCCCACAACCATAACCAGCGTTGTACGTCTCGTTGCCATCGTGACGGTTTAGGATCTTAAGCGCATGACCTTTCAACTCAATTTCAATATCTCCCACACTATAGCTAAAGGCGTTTTTAATCAGATTGTTGATAACAATGGTCACAAAACTCTCTGGTGCCTTCACTACACCACTATGTTGTTCGTGCAAAGCGTAATTCGAATCTTGCTTGGCAAATAAAGGCGCTAGCTCTTCCAACTGTTTTTGTAAACAAGTGAGAAGCTGATGCTCTCCGTAATGCTGAGGCTCTATTTTCTCTTTACCAAGTAAGAGAAACGCTTCTGTCAGTACACGCATTTCGTCACAAGCTGACTGCATCCTCGTGATGGCTTTTTGCGCAACTCGAGGTTGGTCAGGAATACGCGTCAGAATGTCTGTTGAGCCTTTAATCACCATGATTGGCGTTCTCAACTCATGCGATGCAAAACGGCTAAATTCTTGCTCTCGTTTGAAATAGCCCGCGATATCGTTTTTATTATCCAGCAAAGTTTGCTCTATCTGGCGTGTTTCGCTGAACTTAGTTTCAACTTGGAAAGCGGGTTGATCCGGTGACATTTGGCTAATTTTTTCTTCGATTTGCGCTAGTGGTCGAGACAATATTCGCACCATATAAATGCCATACCCGACCATAACAAATGAAAATAAGCCACCGAGCAGTAGCGTAAACTGATGCAGCGAGCTTTCGTATTCGTCGAGGTAATCATCGGAGTCATCTTGAAATACAATGTACATAAGCCCCTTCCCTGAGGGGTGTTTCAATACGACGAAGTGTTTGTCTTCTTCACCAAGCAGATATTCGTAAAAACCGGGCGAAGTAAAAGAGAGCAACCAATCCGGTGTCGGAGCTTCACTCCAATATGAGTTGAACTCCAATACGTTTGGCAATGGCGCATCCCAGCCCTGTTTCTCGAAATTCTCACTATAAAGCGCCGCTTCAGTATCAAGCCAGTGATGTAAACTCAGCACTTCAAGTTTGTTTTCTGCCACATAAATCAGCGACCAAAAAAGAGTAAACATCACAAACGTCATGACCCCAAAACCCCAACGGATCTTGCGATAAATGCTTGGATATTCGTTATGCTTTAAGTCGGTAACCTTGTCCATGAATAGTCTCTAATCGTGATTCTTCAAAACCTTTGTCTAGTGCGGTTCTTAAACCATAAATATGGCTACGAAGTGCATCACTTCCAGGTGGTTCGTCTCCCCACACACTATCGATCACTTCTGTGCGCGAGACCGCTGCTGGAGCACGTTGGAGGAGCAATTTTAAAATTTTAGTTTGAATTCGACTCAGCTTAATTTCTTTGTCTTTTCTCGTTACTTTTCCTGTACGCGCATCTAAACAAATATCTGCAAATTTGAGCGTTCCGATATCTTGTCTTGGACCACGATTAGCCAAAGCATGAACACGCAAACTGAGCTCTTCCATCGCAAATGGCTTCATTAAATAGTCATCTCCCCCCGCTTTAAAAGCCGCGATTTTGTCATCTAGCGTATCTTTTGCCGTTAGGAAGAGAATTGGCGTTCCACATAACTTATCTTGTCGAAGCTTCTGTACCGTACTGATGCCATCGAGCTTCGGCATCATGATATCCATGATAATTACATCGTAATGATTTTCCTCGATTAACTTAATCGCAGCCTCTCCATGAAACGCACAATCGATAATCATGCCTTCGAGCTCAAGATAGTCTGCAATCGTCTCCGAGACGTTATGGTTGTCATCTACAATTAAAATTTTCATAAAATCACATTTCTTCACGATCTCTTCACGATATGCCCAATAAGATACAGGCAATTTCCTAAACTCGCTCGTAAATTGAGGTTAATACAATGAAAAAACTCGCTCTTATTTCTGTAGTAGGTTTGGCATTGTCTGGTTGTGGTGGTTCAGGTGGTGGCAGCAATAGCGATAGCACACCAACTCAACCAACAGTGAAACCAAGTGTAGCGATTGGCTCTGTTGAAGCGGTCAACGCTGAAGAAAGCACGTTAACCGTCAATGGACATACGTATCGTGTGTCTGAGGTGGTTTATGACGACACACAAGTGCAATTGGCCGATGTAAAACCAAAAATGGTGGTTCGCGTGGGGTCAGATATTCGGCAAGCTTCGGACAATGGCGTCCGAGTCACACTTGAACCAACCATTACTGGACGTGTTACAGCAATTGATTATGTGAAGAAAACATTTACGGTAAACGGCGTAGATCTGCAGTTTGACGGTTTAAGTGATGATATAGAGATCAACGACTGGGTGATGGTGTCATCCTTGCCGACTGCGGATGCGGGTTATCGAGTGTTGTCTGTGGTCGAAATCGACGTAGATAACGATTACCCAGCCCTTGGAAGCTACTACGAACTGGAAGGTCGCATTACTAATACCGATGAAAATGCTGGCACGTTTGAGCTTGGTACAAATATAACCGTATCTTACGACAACATTAGCCAACTTAGCATCGGCCAATGGGTGGAAGTAGAAGGTGAAATGCAAAACGGCATCTTCATGGCAAATGAGGTAGAAGTTGAAGGCTACGACGTCATAAGCAATGACAGCGATGTGGAAGGCATCGTAACATGGGTTGCAAATGACTACAGTGAGTTCTCACTAAACTACCGAGGTGCATTCTTCATCGATAACGCAACACGATTTGAAGATGGCAGCAAAGCGAACCTAAAACAAGGCCAAGAAGTGGAAGTAACGTCTGTCGTGAAAAATGGCAAACGCATCGCTACCGTTATTGAGTTTGAGCAACCAGACTTTGACGATAACAACCAATGGCAAGGTAAAGAATTTGAATGTGAAGGATACGTATCAAACTACGATGCTGAAGCAAGAACATTTGAAATCGAGCATTGTGAGAATGATGCTGATCAAGTACTAAGTAACACCACCGTTGTGATTGATGCACAAACACGCTTCCAAGGCATTGAAGAACTTAACCTAAATGGTGCTCGTGTCGAAGTCGAAGGTGTGATCATTAACGACCAAAATATTGCCCGTGAAGTGGAGTTAGACGTTTACGACAACTAATCCCTTCTACGCTTAAGAAAAAGTGTCACTTCGGTGGCACTTTTTCTTTTCACCTTACTTTGCTTCCCAAGCTCAAACCAACAAATTCTCAGCCAAAGCCTTTTCTCTCCGTTACACTTTACCTATGTTCCACAAAATTGGTGACGACTATGAAAAAACGCAACCTCATTTTGTTAGTCTTGTTTTTTGGTTCAGCCACGAGCTTAGCTAGCGTTATTGATCCTGACTGCGATGCAGAAAAGGCAGCTAAAGCCGCTGCGACAAAAGCCGTGGTTGGTGTTGGGGGTCGCTGTACGCCTAAAGAGGCACTGAAAGATACCGCAGTTGATGCAGGAAAAGACAAATTGCCAGATGAAGGGATGGCGGGTAAAGCTGTTGATGCAATGACACCGGAAAAAGAGAAGAAAACGGTGAAAGACGTAACCAAAAAGCTCAATAAAGATTGATACGCTTTCTTGTAGTTAACTTTAATAGCGAAAATTCCCCCCCCCCCCAAAAAAAAGAGCGCCGATTGACGCTCTTTCCGAACTCTAATAGATAACCAATTATGCGGTCTCTGCTTCACCTATCCAATGATAATGGTGGTTGGCTTTTTTCCCCACTAAACCGAGCTCTGCCAATTCTTCAAATACCTCGTCTACCTCTTCCGCAGACAGCCTAAACTGTTTAGCAACGGCTTTTTTGGTGCACGTAATTTGATGCGTTTTAAGTGCATCGCTAACTTGCTCTAACAAGGTTTTCGGTTCCTTTGGTTCTTCTGGCTCCGGCGCTACTGGTATTTCTTGCTCTTCTTCCTCTTTTATATGAGGAAGATAACCCGCAGGCGCTGGGTCTATATCGCGAACTGTTTTCAATATCATGCCCTCATTTCTGCGAAAGAAATATCGGAACCGTTGCTCTTCACCAATCAAGCCAACAAAAAATGCAGCAAAGAAGTCCAACAGAATCGAAAGAAATATAACCAAGCCAAGCTGAGCTTGCTGAGAGGTGGTACCAAATGCGTTAGCTAGACTATCAATTAAACCAATCACTGATCCTTGCGTGACTGGCGGTAAACTATCACGCTCCATAGCCAAGCGTTGCTGCTCTTCACGTAAGGTTTTGTTTTGATCCTGAATGCGAGTTACACCAGTCGCGATACGCTCCATCTCGATGTATTTCTGCGCTGCCATATTGTTGAGCTCAATCTGCTTATCGATTGCCGCAATCTGACGATTAAACGCTTCCACTTTCGCCTGCTCTACCGAAATATGACTTTGTGCACTATTGGTTGCACTATTAATGCCACCAATACTACCGCCAATGGAAATCGCAGCTAAGACTAAATAAAACACGAGAGCGGTTGCTGCTCCTGTGTAGTTGCGATGGGCTCGGCGCTCACCGTATTCATACCAAGCGTAAAATTTACCCGCTTCAAAAATGATCGCTAAACCACCAAATAAGGTTTGCATCATCGGATTTTCGTCGATAGACAAAAATAGCAATAGAGAAAAAATAGTCGATGCTAAAATCGCAGCACCAGTGAATGCGTATACACTCACCATGGCAAATCGACCTTTAGGGTATCGATATCCAATCTGTTGTTCGTATTTCATTTGAGAAATTTCTTAAGATTAATCGCCCCTCCTACTAAGTAGGACGGACGTTTCTGGCATGTACAAAGGAGCGCAGAATACCGTATCCTTTATTAAATTACTGTCATAATTCCGTTAATGGAAAACAAGTGAAGATTCGGTGGGCATTTTGAATCGATATCAGCCAAATCTAGCACGTAAAAACACCACCACGACACCCACTAACCGAAGCTTCAGTGACATATAAGAGAGATTAATTCGGTATCTTCAAAAGCGACTAGGCAAGACTGACAAGTTGAATTGGAGGTTGTGAATGTCAGCCGAGTCAAGACATTAAAGCGTTAAAAATAGACAATAAAACAAATAACGCACACTTGCATCACCTTTTAGTAAACTGATAATTACATTGTTTGGTTAATTTGTTAGTATCCCGCGCCGAAGAAGATAAGCACTCAATTGTATGGAAAACACTCTAATACAGCACAAACACCATCGCTTGCACGCTATTGCGGTTATTATCGCGGTGTTGTTTCAGTTGTATTTAGCGTCCACAGCCGCTCTTAACCCTACACAAGTTCACAGCACAACTTGGCTCAACAAAGTCCAAAGTGAAAAGGTTTTACTGTGTACCGCAGATGGTTTCAAATGGGTGGATATCAATACGTTGATTGAGGCTAACGCTCAATCTTCTTCTAAGCTCATCCAAGATCTTAACTTACACGACGGCTTTCAGTTTGAATGCCCGCTTCTTCAAGCTGTTCAATTCTTTCTTTTGGTTGCGATTGGGCTTTACCTGACAACCATCCATTGGCTGCGCCGAGTAAAGTATGCACTGACGACTTATCACTTTTCAAAATGCGATAAGCTCGTTTACAAACACATCGCGCCTAAGCACTCTCCGCCGAGTGTTTTTCCTGCCTAACAGGCATCTAATCATTGACAACTTTATTCAAAAATAACGATGACTCTGTTCGTTGTCCATTCAGAGAAGCTATTCATTCAAAAGGAAAAACACATGCTTAAATCATTTAAAACCGCCGCTATCGCGCTTATTGCTGTCATCGCTAGCCCACTGAGTTTAGCGCACGATTATGAAGCAGGAAAAATTCATATCGACCATCCATGGAGCCGAGAAGCGCCACCAAACGCACCTGTTATCGGTGGTTTTTTTCAACTAACCAACCACGGTGACAGTGAAGATACATTGATCGCAGCAGAAAGCCCTATCGGAGGGCATGTCGAAATTCACACGCATAAGAAAGAAGATGGTGTGATGAAAATGATTAAGATTGACGAAGTGCGCGTTCCAGCCAATGAGTCTGTGTTGTTTAAACCAGGCAGCTTCCATTTAATGATTTTTAACCCAACACAAACTCTTAAAGAGGGTGACCGCTTCCCTATGACATTAACCTTCAAAAACGCAGGTAAGGTTGAAGTGGAAATGGCGGTTGAGAAACAAGGCCACATGGAAAAACACATGCATCATTAATGACGCAAACAAAAGTGCCCGCTGATTTAGCGGGCATTTTTATCTCAGCTTAGTCAAAATCATTATCCAATAGGTCCTAACTCGACTCTTCAGAATAATGGTGATAAATAACGCTTGGCGAAACGGCGTCATATATCATAACAGCGTGCTCGGGCAAGAGATTCTAAATCACGCTCGTTCCTCGCTATTCAGAATGACCTTGAAAGACTTAAGATCCTAAAAAGGTTCCCTACCCGCTTAAAACTCAACCTCTCGACAAAGTTATCCAACCATCACTTGGCAAGCCTAAGTGAAATCATAAGTTTGGCAACAAAGACCCTCGGTTAATCGGCTTTCTTTCTACTTGCAACAAACCTCGGCCCAACGAGCTAAGCCCGCAGCTATAAGCTCAATTGTTTATATATCCCGATTATCCTGACTAGATACAAATCATGCACGACCGTAAAAGTCGATATATGCCACTGGATGAGTCAGCATCTAAAGAAAGTACGTGATCGACTTCTCATTGTTGGTGTTTCTCTGTTTATTAAAACTATTTGTATTACAATAATACTCTATGTTAAATAAAAATCCTTTCCAACTCTACAAACATGAGAGAACACCATTATGTCTACTAAAATTGCATTTATTTCTGGTGCTACTACTGGCGGTATCGGCTTCCAAGTAGCAAAGCGTCTTGGTCAGGATGGATACACGGTCATTCTAAACGGCATTGAAGATGAAAAAGGTTCGGAGTGTGTCTCCAAACTACATAACGCAGGAATTGAGGCTGAATACTACGGTTTTGACGTTACAGATGAACATGCCGTCGATGAAAACATCAATGCTATTGGTGAAAAATACGGCAAAATCGATGTTGTCGTTAATAACGCAGGTGGTCTTGGTGGTCGTAGTCCTATTGAAGGTATGGAAACTGATTTTTTCCGTAAAGTCATGGCTTTAAACCTCGATAGTGCATTCTTCGTATCACGCGCAGCGATTCCATTTCTAAGAAAGTCTGATAATGCATCAATTATCAACTTCACTTCAAACGCTGCTTGGAATGCAGGTGGTCCAGGTGCAGGTATTTACGGTACATCAAAAGCCGCCGTTCATACATTAACTCGCGCTTTAGCTAAAGAGTTAGCTCCGGCTGGAATTCGTGTCAATGCAGTATCTCCTGGCACTATCGATACACCATTCCATGCTCAAATCAAAGCAACCAAGCCTGAAGTATTTGCTTCTTGGGCAGACAGTATTATGCTTGGACGCCTAGGCAAGCCAGAGGAAGTCGCCTCTGCTATCTCTTTTCTGGTAAGTAAAGATGCATCATTCATTACCGCAGAAACACTGCAAATTGGTGGTGGTCAAGCTTTAGGCATTTAGTACCAATAAGTCTTTTTACCTATCAGTAAGTGCGCTTTAGTACTGATTTGATAACGGCCGCAGTATGTTTGTACTGCGGCTTATCCTTATACCACCTCGCCTTTCACCCCATCTGTAACGTTTCACCCATTTTTTGGTATGGACAGTATTCCTCTAGCTGAAACAAAATCACTTGTATTACAATAAATCTTATTTTTACGTTATTTAAACCTCCTAAAGGCTTTGTTCACGATAAAATGGAAGCGCGATGAATCCGCTTTTCTTATATACACTGATGAATACCCCCCACAAACCTTACTTACATCTCACTTTTAGAAAAAATTCATCCCAAGCCCGCTATGCTCATAATTTTCAATTGCAAAAGCCACAATAGTCATTATGATTACCAACAAGCAATATAATCATACAATAGTATTTTTGGAGTTAAAATGACTAAACCTATCATTGGTTTCATCGGCCTAGGCTTGATGGGCGGAAACATGGTTGAAAACCTACAGAAACGTGGTTACGAAGTTGCTGTAATGGACCTCAATAAAGATGCTGTTGACGCAGTACTAGCTCGTGGAAACGCTTCTGAAGCTTCTTCAGGTAAAGAGCTAGCAGAGAAAAGTGATATCGTGATGCTGTGCCTAACAACATCTGAAGTTGTCGAAAAAGTTGTTTACGGAGACATTGGTGTTCTAGCTGGCATGTCAGAAGGTAAAACACTCATCGACTTCGGTACATCTATTCCAGCTTCAACGAAGAAGATTGGCGCTGACCTTGCTAAGAAAGGGGCTGGTATGATTGATGCGCCTCTAGGTCGTACACCTGCCCACGCAAAAGATGGTTTACTGAACATCATGGCCGCAGGCGACGTCGAAACATTCAATAAGGTTAAGCCAGTGCTGGACGATCAAGGTGAAAACGTATTCCACCTTGGCACACTAGGCTCTGGTCACGTAACTAAGCTTGTGAATAACTTTATGGGTATGACAACCGTAGCAACAATGTCTCAGGCATTTGCTGTTGCTAAACGTGCTGGTGTTGATGGTCAACAATTATTCGACATCATGTCTGCAGGACCATCAAACTCACCATTTATGCAATTCTGTAAGTTTTACGCCGTAGATGGCGAAGAAAAACTAGGCTTCTCTGTCGCAAACGCAAACAAAGACCTCGGTTACTTCCTTGCTCTATGCGAAGAGCTTGGTACAACTTCCCTGATTGCAGAGGGCACTTCTAAGAGTCTACAAGCAGCAGTTGATAAAGGCCTTGGTCAAAATGACGTTCCAGTCATCTTCGACTACTTTGCAGAGCTAGAAGCTTAGTCACACTCAGTTGTAACTAAAAGCCCAGCTACCAATGTAGCTGGGCTTTTTTTGTTTTTCCCCAGACGCTCATCACTCCTTGATACCCTAGCCACTCCTTTAAAGTTTTGCAGGGCAGCCTCTTCCAATTCTCTTATATATTTTCCACTCACACTTCAAAACCTCTCTCCTATTTCTGGCGTACGCCTCATTAAAGCTACGTCTGATTTAATGCTTTTTCTTTGCTAAGAAGGCACACATATTTATTTAAATAGACAAAGCATCAGGTTTGGGGTGTAAAGTGTAAACACGGCGTGCAAAGAAAGTTAGATTGCTTTTTCGCTTTAGGCTGACGACTCTAATGTGAATATAGTCGCACCTTATTGGGAGTTCCCCAATACAACGAATAACAACAAACGATGCGCCACGCTTTCTCAGTCAGCTTGATCAAAAAATCCCACGGCTTTAACACCGCGGGATTTTTCATTGAGAGTCTTTAACTTTGGTTAGCTTTTCGCGTTAGCTAACTTTGGGCTTTTAGGCCCTCGGGCTGCGTTCACCAATAGAACACCCACCGAGAGAACAATCGCACCACACAAGATAAACAGTAGTCGACCAGATGGTTCATTTGGAATTAGAGCCATAGCTAGGATACCGAAGCCCGCTACGCTGATAAGCTTACCAAGCATGCCGCGCTGTTTTGTATCTAGGTTCTGCTGCTCTTCGCTGTCAGCTACAAGTGGCGTATTCCAGTTCTCGAACAATTGGTCCACTTCTTTCTCACGTTCAGGTGATAGACCTTTGTAGAAGCGCGTTGTCAGCAAGAAGAAACCACCGGTGAAGATAACGTGTGCCGCTAAGCTCAAGCCAACTTTTAGGTCTGCCCACTCACGTCCTGTAAACGCTTGCTCTAGACCGAATAGGCGCTCTACATCTTCTGCTTGTAGTGAGATACCGAAGATGTAAGAAACAAAGCCACCAACAACCAGTGTTGCCCAACCAGCCCAATCCGGCGTCTTACGAATCCACATACCAAGTAGTACAGGAATCAGCATTGGGAAGCCAATTAATGCACCGACGTTCAGTACGATATCGAACAGGCTCAAGTGACGTAGTGAGTTAATGAATAGACCGATACCAATGATGATGAAGCCCATCACGATAGTCGTTGCTTTACTCACGATAACCAGTTCTTTTTGCGACGCTTGTGGACGCACAATCGGGCTGTAGAAGTTCATCACAAAGATGCCCGCGTTACGGTTAAGACCAGAGTCCATTGAAGACATGGTCGCCGCAAACATTGCTGACATAAGAAGACCCACCATACCTGCTGGCATTACGTTTTGTACGAATGCTAGGTATGCTGCATCACCACCTACTGAGCCGTATTGCTCTGCGAAATCAGGCATAAATGCCGCAACGTACCAAGGTGGTAGGAACCAGATGATAGGACCAACAATCATCAGCACACATGCAAGACCTGCAGCTTTACGTGCGTTTTCACTGTCTTTTGCACATAAGTAGCGGTAAGCGTTGATGCTGTTGTTCATGACACCGAACTGTTTAACAAAGATGAAGACAACCCAAAGGATAAAGATACTGAAGTAGTTCAGGTTGTTACCCAGCATGAAGTCGCCGTGGAAGTTCGACACGATGTTGCCAATACCGCCACCATGGAAGTATGCCGCCACCGCACAAGTGATCGTCACTGCCATGATAACCAGCATCTGCATAAAGTCAGATGCAACAACTGCCCAAGAGCCACCCGTTACCGCCATTAGCATTAGCACTAAACCCGTAACGATGATGGTCGCTTCCATAGGAATGTTGAAGACCGCTGCCACGAAAATCGCAAGACCATTCAACCAAATACCGGCTGAGATCAAGCTGTCTGGCATACCAGCCCAAGTGAAGAACTGCTCTGAAGTCTTACCAAAACGTTGACGAATTGCTTCAATCGCCGTCACTACACGTAACTGACGGAACTTTGGAGCAAAGTAGAGATAGTTCATGAAGTAGCCAAATGCGTTGGCTAAGAATAGGATTACAACAACGAAACCGTCATTGAACGCGCGTCCTGCGGCACCTGTAAACGTCCATGCTGAAAATTGCGTCATGAAGGCGGTAGCACCTACCATCCACCATAACATCTTACCGCCCCCTCGGAAGTAGTCACTGGTTGAGGTAGTGAACTTACGGAACATCCAACCAATTGCAACTAAGAAGAAGAAGTAGGCAAGAACAACAAGAGTATCAATAGTCATTTTTTCAGCCTTTCAAGTTTGATCATTTTCTAACGTCTAGACTACTCTTCTCATAACCCCATTTGTACTACAATAAGCTTTAATTGTGATCTAAAGCATAAGTTATTCAACGAAAAAAACACGTCAAATCCCTTACTTTCTTAGACCAATGGCTTTCTAGGAGATAATTGCCACTCAGAACACCTCAACATATTGTAATACAAATTGTCTAATTGAAATTTATTAGAGTATGGAATATTTTTCTTCTTCGCGCTTTGTCTGAAGATCAAAAATGCGCGGCATTTCTTTGAAGGAAACGTAATGAGATGTTTCGAAAAAATTGGATAGAAAGTAGGATTTATATGAATGCGATTCTTAACTCTCGCCTCTTTCAAACTTTCAAACACAAAAAAGCGAGCACTGATGCTCGCTTTTCATTCTTTCGCTAGTTTTATCGGGGTGTTACGACACTTATGCTACGTGAGCTACTGCGTCGCGAACCAGTGTACCTAGTTCATCCCACTTACCTTCATCGATAAGTTTTGTTGGCACCATCCAAGTGCCGCCACATGCCAGTACTGAAGGGATAGACAGGTACTCGTCTACGTTACCTAGGCTCACGCCACCTGTTGGCATGAATTTCACTGGGTAAACCGCCGTTAGTGCTTTAAGCATACCAACGCCGCCAGATGGCTCAGCAGGGAAGAACTTAAGTGTACGCAGACCCATTTCCATCGCTTGCTCAACTAGGCTTGGGTTGTTTACGCCAGGTACGATAGCCACGCCTTTGTCTAGGCAGTATTGAACCGTGCGAGGGTTAAAGCCAGGGCTTACGATAAAGTCCACACCAGCTTCGATCGCTTGGTCAACTTGCTCGTTAGTTAGGATCGTACCTGCACCGATCAGCATTTCTGGGAACTCAGCGCGCATAGCACGAATCGCTTCTGCAGCACACTCTGTGCGGAACGTGATTTCTGCGCAAGGCATACCGTTTTCAACCAACGTGCGGCCTAGAGGGATCGCATCTTCTGCTTTGTTGATGGCAATAACAGGAATTACTTTTAGGTTTGCTAATTGTTCGTTTAATGTCGTCATAAGAGTGTACTCGTCGTCGTTAACTTGAGTTCAATAAATCACTGCGGAGCGCCGATTACTCAACGCTCCGCAAAAGAATTACAAAGGAAGATCTGGCATCACTTCACGTGGAATGATGGCACCTTTATGTTGAATTACCGCGCCAGCCATACAGTGGCCAGAGTAAGCCGATTCCGCTGCATTGCCGCCAGTCAAGCGCTTCGCCAAGAAGCCCGCACTGAAAGAATCACCAGCCGCTGTTGTATCAATCACGTTGTCGACTTTGTTTGGCGCCACGTATTGCGCTTCGCCATTCGCCACAACCAAGCAATCTTTGCTACCACGTTTGATGATGATTTCATCCACGCCCAGTGCAGAGGTTCTCTCGATGCACTGTTCTAGATGCTCGTCACCGTAAAGCATTTGCTCATCTTCAAATGTGAGCAGTGCGATATCTGTGTGCTTAAGGATCTTAAGGTACCAAGACATGGCATTCTCGCGGCTTTCCCACAATTTAGGACGGTAGTTGTTATCGAAAATAACCTTACCACCTTGTGCCTTGAAGCGCTCAAGGAAGCCAAACAGTTGTGTCTTACCTTCTTCAGTAAGGATCGCTAATGTAATACCGCTCAAGTAAACCGCATCGTACGAGTAAAGTTTGTCAACTAATAGCGGAGACTCGTTTTGTTCGAATAGGAACTTAGCGGCCGCTTCGTTACGCCAGTAGTGGAAGTAACGCTCGCCAGTTTCATCGGTTTCGATGTAGTAGATACCTGGTTGCTTTTCTTTAACGGAAAGAACCAGACTAGTATCGATGCCCTCTTCTTGCCATGCTGATAGCATTTCTTGGCTAAAAGGATCGTTACCCAGAGCCGTTACATAGCTGGTTTTAATATCGTGAGCTTTGGTCAAACGAGATAAATACAGTGCGGTATTCAACGTATCACCACCGAATGACTGCTTTAGCTGACCTTCCTTTTTCTGTAGCTCAACCATACATTCGCCAATGACCGCGATGTTTAATGATTTCATGTTGTCACCTTAGCAACTGAGGTTGCGCTATAGATTATTTTAAGAAGTCTTCACGAGCTGGGTTGAAGATGTCTAGAAGAATGCTGTCTTGCTCTAGTGCAACCGCACCGTGCATCATGTGCTTACGAGCAAAGTATGCATCGCCTTCTTTAAGTACTTTCTTCTCGCCTTCGATTTCTGCTTCAAAGCTGCCACGTACCACGTAACCGATTTGATCGTGAATTTCGTGAGTATGCGGAGCGCCAATCGCGCCTTTGTCGAAACATAGGTGAACCGCCATTAGGTCATCTGTGTAAGCAACAATTTTACGTTTGATACCGCCGCCTAGCTCTTCCCACGGGTTCTCATCTAATACAAAGAAAGAATTCATCGTCATACTCCTAAAAAGTCTCTATTAAAGCGAACCCTACGGCACTTCATTCTTAACCATGCTTTATTAAAAGGTCCTCTTAAAAAAGCGTCGTATTGATAAAAGTGAAACGCGAAGCGAAAGGGTCTGCTGTCGAATTGGTAACGAGCATATCCGATCCTCTTTAATTGTCATACAATATATCTAAAAATATGTGATATTCATCAAACGGTGCTCGTTAAAGCATTCCACTTAACGATTGATAACGCCGAAACATCAGTCACAACAAGGATTATCACAACAATACAAATCAATGGGTTAGCTAAATTCGCGTGATTTCACTCTCCCTTTTTGCCACAAAAACTACACCCAAACTTAATATTGTATTACTTTATAGAAAGTTTAAGAAAACAACACACTTCATCTGAGGGTGGTAAAGAAATGACTACACAACCGATTTTGTTGACTGAAGCAGAAGTCGAACTACTAAGAAAGGAAGTCGGAAAGCCGAGCTTAATGGGCAAATCCATTGAAGCGAATCGCAAGGAACTTGAAGCCTTCATGCGTCTGCCTCTAGACGTACCAGGTCACGGCGAAGCGGGTGGCTACGAGCACAACCGCCACAAACAAAACTATACCTACATGAACTTAGCGGGTCGTTTGTTCTTGATCACTCAAGAAGAAAAGTACGCGCAGTTCGTTAAAGATCTTCTCGCTATTTACGCAGAGAAGTACCTCACTTTTGATTTCCACGTACAGAAAAACACTAACCCAACAGGTCGTCTTTTCCACCAGATCCTTAATGAACACTGTTGGTTAATGTTTACTAGCCTTGCTTACTCTTGCGTGGCATCAGTGATGACAGAAGAAGAGCGCACAGCCGTTGTTGAGCGCATTTTCGAACCAATGCTAGACATGTTCACAGTGAAATACGCGCACGATTTCGACCGTATTCACAACCACGGTATCTGGGCAGTTGCTGCTGTTGGTATTTGTGGCCTAGCCATTGGCAAACCTGAATATCTAGAGATGTCGGTATACGGTCAAGACCGTGATGATACCGGTGGCTTCCTAGCACAAATCTCGCAATTGTTTGCCCCTTCTGGTTACTACATGGAAGGTCCGTACTACCATCGTTATGCGATTCGTCCAACTTGTGTATTTGCAGAAGTAGTACACCGTCACATGCCTGAAGTAGACATCTACAACTACAAAGACAAAGTGATTGGCAACACAGTACAAGCGATGCTGGCAACGGCTTACCCGAATGGTGAGTTCCCTGCCCTAAACGATGCATCTCGTACCATGAGCATTACCGACATGGGTGTTCAAGTTGCAGTGAGCGTTTACAGCAAGCACTACGGTATGGATGACAACATCCTAGGTATGGCGAAGATTCAAAACGCCGTTTGGATGCACCCTTGTGGTCTTGAGCTTTCTCAAGCCTACGATAAAGCCATCGCAGACCGTGAAATTGGTATGCCTTTCTGGCCAAGCGTGGAACTTAACGAAGGCCCAACTGGTAACAACGGAGCACAAGGCTTTATCCGTATGCAGGATAAAACCGGTGATGTGTCACAGCTTGTGATGAACTACGGTCAACACGGCATGGGACATGGTAACTTCGATACGCTTGGCATTACTTTCTTTAACCGTGGTCAAGAAGTGCTCCGTGAATACGGCTTCTGTCGCTGGGTAAACGTAGAGCCTAAATTCGGCGGTCGTTACCTAGACGAAAACAAATCGTACGCACGTCAAACTATCGCGCACAACGCGGTAACGATTGATGAGCAATGTCAGAATGGTTTCGATGTAGACCGCGCTGATTCAGTACACGGTTTGCCTCACTTCTTCAAAGTAGAAGGCACTGAAATCAACGGTATGAGTGCGTTTGCGAACGACCATTACCCGAATACAGACATGCAGCGCAGTGTGTTCATGCTTAGCCTAGACGAGCTTGAAGCACCACTACTGCTAGATCTTTACCGCATCGAAGGTGAAGGCGAGCATCAGTACGACTACTCTCATCAATACGATGGTCAAATCGTACGCACTAACTTTGATTACCAAAGCTTTGGTGAACTGAGCACGCTTGGCGATGACTTCGGTTACCAACACCTTTGGAAAGTAGCAAGCGGCAAAGTGCAAGATACGGCGCTGGTTAGCTGGCTACAAAACAACACCTACTACACTTGGTTAGGCACAAGCAGCTGCGCGAAAGCTATTGTCGATGAGAACACGCGAGACAATGAAGTGATCTTCACTCGCACTGGCGCCAATGACCCAAGCTTTAACCTACGTAGCGAACCGGCATTCATTCTACGCAGCAAGAGCGAATCGACGCTATTTGCTTCTGTGCTAGAAACACACGGCTACTTCAACGAAGAGTTTGAGCAGTCTGTGAATGCACGTGGTCAGGTGAAAGATATCCGCGTCGTGGGTTACAACGCCGTTGGCAGCATCGTAGAAATCACGACTGAAAAATCACTAGTTACTGTGATGATCAGCAATGTGCTAGGCGCTGACGACCAAACCCCACACCAAGTAGAAATGAACGGTAAAACCTACAGCTGGAATGGCTTCTACTCTCTAGAAGTGAACGCATTCGGGCAGGAGAAATAATAATGAGCTACCAAACCCAGTCTTACCAACCGCTATTAATGAACTTTGAAGAAGCGGCAGAACTAAGCAAAGCACTTGGCACGGATAGCCTATTAGGAAATGCACTAGCACGTGACATCAAACAAACTGACGCTTACATGGCCGAGGTCGGCATTGAAGTTCCAGGTCACGGCGAAGGCGGCGGTTACGAGCACAACCGCCACAAGCAAAACTACATCCACATTGATCTAGCGGGTCGCCTATTCCTTATCACTGGCGCACAGAAATACCGCGATTACATCGTGGACATGCTAACGGCTTACGCGAAGGTTTACCCGACGCTAGAAAGCAACACCAGCCGTGACTCTAATCCTCCGGGTAAGATCTTCCACCAAACTCTGAACGAGAACATGTGGATGCTATACGCGTCTTGTGCGTACAGCTGCATTTACCACAGGTTGGAAGAAGAGCAAAAAACACTGATTGAAAACGACCTGTTCAAACAAATGATTGAGCTGTTTGTAGTCACTTACGGTCACGACTTCGACATCGTACACAACCACGGTCTGTGGGCAGTAGCAGCAGTAGGTATCTGTGGTTACGCAATTAACGATCAAGATGCAGTAGACAAAGCGCTTTACGGCTTGAAACTGGATAAAGTTAGCGGCGGCTTCCTAGCTCAGTTAGACCAACTGTTCTCGCCAGACGGCTACTACATGGAAGGTCCTTACTACCACCGTTTCTCGCTGCGTCCAATCTACCTATTTGCAGAAGCGATTGAACGTCGCCAGCCTGAGCTTGGTATTTACGAGTTCAACGACTCGGTAATCAAGACCACGTCTTACGCAGTATTTAAGACCGCATTCCCAGATGGTACTTTGCCTGCACTGAACGATTCATCGAAGACGATTTCGATCAACGATGAAGGCGTAATCATGGCTACGTCAGTATGTTTCCACCGTTACGAGCAGTCTGAAACGCTACTTGGCATGGCAGACCACCAGCAAGACGTTTGGGTTCATATCTCAGGTAAAACATTGTCTGACGCAGTTGCAGCCGCAGACAACATCAAGCCATTCAACTGGGGTAGCCTATTCGTGACTGACGGCCCAGAAGGCGAAAAAGGCGGCGTAAGCATTCTTCGTCACCGTGACGAGCAAGACGACGACACAATGGCGCTTATCTGGTTTGGTCAACACGGCAGCGATCACCAGTACCACTCAGCGCTAGACCACGGTCACTACGATGGTCTGCACCTGAGCGTGTTTAACCGCGGTCATGAAGTGCTGCACGATTACGGCTTTGGTCGCTGGGTAAACGTTGAGCCTAAATTTGGCGGTCGTTACATCCCAGAGAACAAGTCTTACTGTAAGCAGACAGTCGCGCACAACACAGTAACGGTTGATCAAAAGACGCAAAACAACTTCGACACAGCGCTAGCAGAAACCAAGTTCGGTTCTAAACACTTCTTCAAAGCGGACGATGAAAAACTGCAAGGCATGAGCGGTCGTATTTCTGGTTACTACAACGGTGTAGACATGCAGCGCAGCATCATTCTTGCTGAATTGCCAGAATTCGAAAAACCACTTGTGATTGATGTTTACCGCATCGAAGCAGATCAAGAGCACCAATACGACCTGCCGGTACACTACTCTGGTCAAATCATCCGTACGGATTTTGAATACGATGTAGAAAGCACGCTGCGTCCAATGGGCGAAGACAACGGTTACCAGCATCTATGGAATGTGGGTTCAGGCCAAGTTCAAGGCAGCTCGCTTGTAAGCTGGTTGCACGACAACAGCTACTACTCGCTAATCACAAGCGCAACAAACGGCGGCAAAGTGTTCTTCACTCGCACTGGCGCAAATGATCCAGACTTCAACTTGAAGAGCGAACCAGCACTGATCTTACGTCAATCTGGTCAGAACCATGTGTTTGCTTCTGTGCTAGAGACACACGGTTACTTCAACGAGTCTATCGAAGCATCGGTTGGCGCTCGTGGTCTAGTAGAGTCAGTAACCGTCGTTGGCAACAACGAAGTGGGTACCGTGATTCGTCTGCAAACTACCACAGGCAACGCTTACCACTTCGCTATCTGCAATCTAGACGAAGACAAACAGAACGCGGCACATCGCGTTGAGTTCGACGGTGTGACTTACACTTGGGAAGGCGCATTCGCACAAATTTAATCTTTAGTTAGTCACTAAAAATTAATGTAAAAATCGGGAACTAATTCAAAGCCGGACGTCATGTTCGGCTTTTTTTGATTGTTTACATGACTCTACATGAGCTTATCAATTAGCGTTTAATCATAGTAAAACCGTTAATAACTCTTAGAAAAACAGACATAACTTAACCTTACGCCTTATCAAAGACACCACTTATAGATATAGAACTCTTCTGAGATTTAATTAACACTTTTACTATTTAACTTATGACTAAACTACTCCCCAACAACACCAAAATGATATTGTATTACAAATATTAAATAGTGTAAGAGGCTTACTACTGTGTTTATAAAATCAACTAAATTGCTTCTAATAAGCTTCTCTGGGCTTGGATTAATAGGATGTGGAGGAAATACCTCCCCTACAAGACAAGATGATAAACCAAATATTCCACACCAAGAGCATGTAGCACCATACTCAATAGCAAAATTTCAAAACATATTGAGAAATTCAGATTTACAAGTATCAGATCCCGATGGGAAGGAGGGAAATAAAACCAGTGACGTCAAAAATGGAGCATTCTCGGATTATAAGAGTGACCACTTTTACGCAGAAAAGGATTCCAATTACCTTGTCTTTAAAATGTCGAACTACAAAATGCGCTCAGAAGTTCGTGAGCGAGAAAACTTCAACATTTCAGAACAAGGCGTCTTTAGAACTTTGTATGCAGATGTTCGATTACCAGAGATTAACCTTGCAATGGCTAGCTCCCCTGCAAACCATGATGAAGTCACTTTCCTGCAAATTCATAACAAAGGCACAGATACTTCTGGTACAGGTGCTATCCCACACCCTTTGTTACGAATCGTTTGGGAACAAGAACGAAACAGTATCACTGGTCATTACTGGGCGGTAGTAAAGAACAATGCCATAGATTGCAGTCTACCTTCTAGCGCATCAGATTGTTATGCAACATCATACGATCGTTATGATTTAGGAAAAGCCGATCTCAACGCATTCACGCGATTCGAAGTAAAAATCGGAGAAAACACATTAACCATTAAAGTGAACGATGAGCAAAAGGTAAATGTAGATGTATCCTACTGGCAGCACCTCCTGAGCTACTTTAAAGCCGGAGTTTATAACCAGTTTGAAAACGGTGAAGCAAAGGTACAATTTAAGCAGTTAGGACTAACCAAAACTGACCATACTGATTCAATAGCTTGGAATATTGACGATTGGAAATTAACCATTCCTGCAAGCAAAAATGATTGGTATGGTTTTGGCGGTGACAGCGCGGCTGAATTAGAGCCTGAGCGTTGTAATTCAAGTAAAGATCTTCTGTCTAACGAAGAGAGCGTTTACCAACGCGAGATTGATTTATCATACTTCAATGTTATTGACGGTAGCATGCATTTCCGCGCCGATATGGGTTACGGCACGTCAACGGCCAACTCCAGTTACATCCGTTCAGAATTGCGAGAGCTCTACATCAGTACTAACTCCCCGGATTGCAGCACCAGCGATGAAGAGACAAGTTGGTATATTGAAGATAGTCGTACCGGTGCAACTTCGCATACGCTAAACGCAACACTAAGAATCAACGAATACCCTAAAATCGACGGTCAATTACCAAAAGTCGTGGTAGGCCAGATACATGGTTGGAAAATCAGCCAAGCACTCGTAAAGCTACTTTGGGAAGGTGAGAATAAGCCAGTCCGAGTTATTCTGAACGATAACTACAAACTTGATAACAACAAAGACTGTACTGATTGTAACGCATTCAGCGTTAAGCTTGGTACCTACGCGGTAAACGAAGACTGGCAATATACGATCCGTGCCGATAAGGAAGGACTGTTTTTAGCCACCTACGATGCATATGGCAGTAATATGGTCTCGCACACACTGAAGTGGGGAGAAGCATACTCAGACACCGCTAACAACAAGTCCTATACTCTTACTGAAAGATGGGCGTCGCCTGATATTGCGTTTTACTTCAAAGCCGGAATTTACCCTCAGTTTAAACCTGATAATGCATATCGAGGAGAAATCTTTGATGTGAGCTTTAGTGTTTTGAGCACTCTTCATCAATAGTCATTTCAATCTCTTAGCAATAGGCTTGCTACTTTGCTCTAAAGCAACGAACAAAGCTCATACTGCCGCCACGGGAAATTTATTTTCTCGTGGCCTCTTCTTTTAGAACACCACAATTCAACTCGCTTCACGCATAGTGTTTCCTTCTACGATAAATATATAAATCAACCTCCACTTAGGCAGCTTAAAAACAGCGTCTATAGTTTCGTGAGATATTTATCTACCCTAACGCTGAGTTATTTTAAATTTAACCAATTAAACTACTCTAATATACATTAGCACTTAAAAATAAACATTGTCAGAAGATAAAAGCAATCAATAATTATTACCTATCTATGGTGATAAATTTTTAAATTAATTTATCTATGTCAATTAAAATAACATTTGAGCTGTTTTATTCTTCTATAGAAAGAAAAAGCCCTCAGCTACAAAGCTGAGGGCAAAGGACTTCAATCAACTAAAAGTGATAGAACTAGCCTTGGTACTTACCAAAAGATTGTTTTAATTTATAGAAACTAGCTTGTGCGTAATCATCTGGATTACCGTACATATTCTGGTTATAGACACCGGCTTTAAAGTACATATATCTGCCACCTTCGTCATAGCCACTGTCACTCATATCTACGACTTGAACAACATCATCTTTACCATCACGTTTTACCGTAACTGTCATTGTGTTGCCTTTCACATCAATGATGTAGCTGAATTTTTCACCTAGCGCGATGCCATCGTCACCGATTTCACCAGTCATATCACCCACTAAGCTGTAGTAATCCTCTGTTCCAGTTTTGGTTTTTTCGTGAGCAAAGTAAACTGTACCTGTTGGTTGGTCTGGTAGCTTACGATAATAAAGACGAATTGGCTCATCATCTTTGTCATGAATCTGGCCGATAATAAAGCGGCCAACTTCATGCGACTGACCAGTTGTGGTTGCGTGGTCAATCTTCAGAGTCGCTTCAAGCGTACCGTCTACACCACCCGCTTCTTTTTGATCTTCAACTGGTGCAGAACTGAATACCCAGTTATTAGGATTTACACCTTTTGTGCTGTAAGACTTATCACCAGCACGAAGCATGGTACGTAACTCAGTTCGCGCGTATTTAGTGTTTTCAGAAGTTCGAGCGCCTTTCACATAGCTCTTGAATACCATTCCGCCATCATCAGCTGTGTAGAATATATCAGAGTGTTGGAAGCCGTTAGCCAAGTCCCACTCATCAATATCATCAGCACGACCATCTTTGTCATGGTCGAAAGGTGTCGTCAGTTTCCAACGTGTTAAGTCAAAGTTTTCACCCGGTGCATTTGTAGCGAGTGGCTCTTTCGGTAACGTAGGGTAAGGCATCGCTTTAGAAAGATCACACGTCACAGTCGTTTCACAAGGACGGACGATTGGTGCTCCAAAGTCGCCTTTACGATTCTTTTTGAGTAAATCCTTTTGTGCCTTTTGCTCCGCTTTCATTTGCGCAATCATAGCCGCTTCAGCGTTAACGACGTCATCAGTAATGATGTGACTTGCCGGACAGGCATTAATTCCGCAATTAACTGCCGCTAACTCAGTAACTGAGTTCCATTGGTTTTTGCTATTACCGTGGCCAACGTAACGAACATAGCGTGCTTTTACTGCAGGCTCAAACCGGAAGCGCTCTAAGCCAAGTGCGCGACCAGAGCTTTGCGCACCCTCAATAACCGTCACCCAGTTTTCACCATCAGTACTAAACTGAACATCAAATTTGCTGACGCGTTCGTTACCTTTGCTGAACGAGGCTTGAATTGCGTCGAACTCATAAACCGAGCCGTAATCCAACATCGCCCACTCACCATCACCATTTGCTGACCAACGTGTCATAATATCTTGGTCAAACAACTGCTCTGGAACATTACCATCATGACTACTCGCCGTTATCGTAACGGGAGTCAGAATATCAGCACCAGTTTCTTGGTTGTTTGGAAATGGATCTACCATGGTCGCCGTACTATTACAGCCCACAGCAAGTAAAATAGAAGAAGCTAACAAGCTTTTGAAGAAAATATGCTTCATGTAATCTAACACCTACAATATAAAAATGAATTAACAGCTCTTTTGCTGTAACAACAATTAGGCAATAACACTCGGGTTAAAAGCTGTATTTAAGGCCAAGGCGTGTTCTCAATTGGCGGTCATCCGTGGTTGAACCATCCTTACCTTTGACATTCCACAATTCAAAGTAAGGACGGAAATCTCCCATTTGGTAACCAACAATTAAGCCAGCATCCCACTCAGAATCTTTCCAATCAGATAAACGCACTTCGTCATAGTTTTTGTTGTAGTTGATCTCATAGCTCAGCTTGACGTTATCAAGGTACTCGTTATCAAACTGACGCATATCGTAAGAGCCTGTCAGTGTCCACTTACCTTGTTCAACTGTTTTCCCAGCAACGCTTACCGAAGTACCATCCGTTAGTGTTTTGTTACCTGCACCATCTGAATAAACTTGAAATTCGTGTCGGTAACGTAAAGCGGTACTTAAGCCAAAAGAGGATTTGTAACCAACACGAACTTGTGGTTTATAAGTGGTTTTTTCGTCATCATCACCAAAAGTAATAGGCATCCCTGGTTGGATAAACCATTGTTTATTTATTTGGTAGCGAACTCCCCAATCAAACTCAGAATCACCAGCAACGAGTTGATCCCAAAAATGCGAGTTGTCGTAACTATGGAATTTTTGTTCAACACCAAAGTTCAGTTTGGTCTGATCGTTAATTTTAGAACTACCACTAATTTTGATACGTTGGGCATAAGTTTCACTCTCATGCTTATATTCTGCGCGATAGTCTAAAGTTGCTGCGGAAACCGCTCCCGCCATTAATGTGGAAGCAACGAATAGGGACATTGTTGTAACTGCTTTCATGATTATATCTCTCTGTATATATTTTTTGGGATACCACTTAAATCCCTGGATTTGATTCAACACTATTGAATTAATGTATGACAAATACTAGTTAATTCATCATGAGAGTTCTGTGATATTAATCATGTAAGTGCCCCTCAACTGACAATTTGTATTATTATATATTCAAAAGTGTTAGCTATGTCTGATTCTAAAACGACCTTTGTAGACATCACTTACAGAGAAATGTTTTAACTCGTTTCATATGATAAAGAAGAAGATTAAAAAAACACAAAAAACAATAAATTCAATAACTTAAAGCCAAAAATCTTGACATGAAATCAAAATTCCCTTGCTAAATCACCTTTAGTTTTTGCTGTTCCTCTATAAAGAAAGCTGTCAACCTCATAAAGGTTCAGCTCTTATTGATGTTGATATTCAACTATTTTGTGTGACTTATTCATCACTTCAGTGAGCAATCATTGTATCTAGTGTGAGTCGGATCATTCTATTGATAAAACCATCTAGATGACAGAAATTATTTGTCTAACAATATTACATAAATAAAAACACATAGAAGTGAGTACCTACCATGCAAGTAACAAAAATTGCAGCAGCAATTGCTATTTCCACAGGTTTGTTAACCGGATGTAACACTGATTTAAGGGATGCACCATCGGCTCCCCCACCAACAGAAACTGAGTCTGAGTTGAGCCAAGGTATGTGGGATATTTCAACACCAGCCACTGTGGCGAAATCCGATGATGAGCACGACCTGCCAAACGTCTATGTCTTTGAAGACGGTACGCAAAAGTATTATAACGATGATGATAACTTCGGTACTTACACAATCTACACTTCAACTTATACCGAAGATAAAGATACAGAGACGCTTACATTCAACCTTTATGACGAGAGCGATCTAAGTAACCCTACCGAGTTAACAGGGACTTATGAAGTTTCAAACGGCATGTTAACCATCTCAGGAACAAATGACGGAAACTTCACCGGTAACGATGAATCAGAAAACGATGCGGTGAAAGATGCAGTTGCAGCGGCAAATAATGACGCTGGCGATAACAACGTCGTACAAATTTTGGATACCAATAAAGGTGGAACAGAAGAAGACACCGGTGAGTTACGAATCAAGCTGTCTGATTCAACGAGTGTTTCAGAAATTTCAACAGGCCGACTAACTGTAGATCTAACTTACCAGCATCATGAAGAAACAGAACAGGAAGCCGACGGTTCTGGTGACAATGCTTACATCTCATTTTATGCAGCAAAAACCTCGAATTCCAACTTGCATGGCGAAGTGGCATTTGAAAACGGCAAAATCAAATACCGCGATGCAAGTGGAAACTTGACGGAAACAGGCGACACGTTTGAGTTAGGTGAAAACCTCGCGATAGAAGTCAGTTGGGTAGAAAACTTCTTCTCTTTTTTCGGTTAACGGTAAACAAATAGGTGAAATGTTACCTGTCGCTGATGGCACCGCTGTAACTTATGTATCACTGAGACTAGGTGATAATGGCAACACTACAAACTTTGAATTAAATGCAGACAACTTGAAGATTTACTCTAGTGATTCGGGCTCTGAAGTGTTGGTTCTAGAAGAGGATTTTGACAACTACATTCCAGGCTTAGACCTCGCGACAATTTACAACAGTGCATCAAGCGAAGCGGTTGTCATTTCAGACGGAAGTTCTAATCCTGATAAACCGTCAGAAGACGTGAGTGAAAACTTTGACTCATACCCAGTAGGAACAAATATCAGTTCAGCAAACTCTAGTTGGAAAGAATACAATACGGTTGCTGATGACTCCTCCACCTTGACGTCCGTGGCTGTAGTAAGTGATGATGTATCAAAGAGCGGCGCTAACTCTCTGCTAATATCCGACACAGATACGACCAACAAACCATACGTTACGCGCGAGTTTTCAAACGGAGCAACATCAAACGGTAGCGTGTCATTCGATGTTTACATTCCGTCAGACAACGAAAAAACTACATACATTAATGTTGGCTCAGGTAAAAACAACTCAGATCGTTACTACGAATTGAGAATTTCGGGCAGTGGTAAAGTTGAAGCCGAAGCAGGATCAGATGACGTAGAAATAGGCACTATTACGACTGACGCTTGGAACTCAATGTCCCTAGCTTGGGATGGTGATGAGATTAACGTTTCTATTAATGGAAAAACGGTTGATGCGCCAAGCCAGTCCGAAACAGGCTTAGACGCAACGAATACACCATCACAACTGACTATTTATGTAGGGGACACAAGTGGTGCTTCAACAAAAGCATATTTCGATAACATCGATTCAAAGCAACTCTAGTGTTATTTTGTAGCACTTGATACTAGGCCAGGCTTTCGAGCCTGGCTTTATTTTTTTACCTCTTCAGAAGAACAAAATTCAACACAATACTCTAAATTCAAGCCAGTCCCAGTGATTGCTTGCTCTATCTTGTTTTTTACCTTTTAAAGAATTCCACTGAAAACAAAAGCCTCATCAAATCGATGAGGCTTAAGTAGAAATCGAGTAGCTCTTAGTTTTCTATTAGTTTCAATTTTGATTTAGCTTGAGCTTAGAAAATGTCACGCTGTTATAGTCACCGTTTTTCTTGTCGACTGAAAAATCACCGGTGCCCGCACATCCTGTACCCCACACAGGGTGAGACTCACTGACGCTACATTGACCATAAGCTCCTGCTTTAAAATAGAACATGTCTTCTGCGTAGCCATGCTCAAAGTCCTTACTATCAATCCCCTTACTGAGATCTATGGAATAATTCACTGTCTCGTGGCGTTCTGTTTCAAACGTCAAGTTCATCATAGTTCCTTGAACTTCTATCTTGTAGCTGAACTCTTCACCAAGAGCGATACCTGCTTGGCCTGGTTCTTCAAGGTTATCCCAAGTATTTCCCCATACTGGATATGCAATATCAATACGATTTGGATCTTCCTTCGCTAGGTTACGCTCGTAGTTCCAAAATACAGAGCCCATTTTGTGTTCTGGGAATTTTTTATAGAAGATTTTAATGGGTTCATTTCCATGTCCATAACCTTTACCCTCTTTTATTCTTGCATCAATTTTTTTCGCGTGGATTTGACCGACAACAACAGAATGAGCAGGCCCTTTCTCTGGAAATTTGGCGTGTTCAGAAACATGGTTCACTTTCAAGGTCGCTTCCAACGTTCCACCTACACGACTGTGTTTAGCAGCCTGAGGGTGGCTCGATAAAGCCCAATGGTTTGCTAAATCATCGGTTTGAATAGAAAAGTCAGCGCCACGAGGCATTTCACGTAGTTCAGAGCGTGCATTCTTCGAGTTTTTTGTCGTTACCGCTTTATTCTGCACTTCAAACACCAAGTTGCCTTCTTCGTTCAAGAAGAAGAAATCTTTGTGTGAATAACTCAGCATCGCCACACCCTCGATTTCGTCCACTTTTCCGTCTTCATTGATATCGGAAGGAATAGTGATCTTCCAGTTTCGCATATCAAATTTATCGGCAGGGACTGGATAATCAACGCCATTATTTAAATCAGAAGCGATAGCAAGAGTTGGTAAGGTAACAGCCATTGCGGCTACGAGTAGATTGAGTTTCATGTTCAAACCTTATTATATGTAATATTGTCATACATATAATAAGGTTTGCAAAGGAATGATTCGAGGAAAGAAGTTATGATGTGCTCTATTGATCACAATTTATAAACTCGATAAACGCCAAAATGATAAGCTAGACATACTCCTCTTTAGTCCATAGCATCTACGAATATTTTCGACCTAATCCAATAGTCATAGGATCAATCGTACATTAGCTTGTCTGCCTTATTAATATCGAAATCTTTCAGAGACTTACGTGCTAAATGCCTAAATGGCCATGCCTTAACAATTTCTTCAAACGGCATGATTGCAAACACCCAAAACACTGAAAGGTCCAAGTATAAAATCATCAAAGCACATAACGGTATAGAGATTACCCACTGACCGGTAAAGTTAATCTTAAACACCTCCGTTGTTTTACCTAACGCTCTCAAAATATGACCATGAACGGTGTTATAGCCACGTACTATCGGTAGCAGTATGTAAAGTGGAGCAATCGCGGATAACGCTTTGTAAGTACTCGGGTCTAAGTCGGGATACAAATCAGGAAGAACGAAACTAAGTGCAAAAAAGAAAAATGCTGAAACGAACGAGATCATCACGGCCATATCAATACTAATATCGACATTGTTACGCAGCTCATCCATTTTTCTTGAGCCAATTGCTTGGCTAATCGTGATTGCCGATGAATGCGCCCAAGCAGTAATGAACTGAGTACCCGCTTTGATCCAAGGCATCACGATAGTCATAGCGACATAAGCATTTAAGGTCAGTTGCGAGTACAGCAACATGTATATCGTTGCGCCAGTTTGTAACATTGTGACGTTCGCCGCGACGGGGAAAATCTCTTTAAAATGCTTATGTATATTGCTTTTCAATGACGCATCAAGCTTCTTAATAGACAAGATGATAGAATCATCAAGCTTAATGCACATGGTTAAATATAACAGCCGAATACTAATAGCAACCAAACTACCCGCCGCGGCGCCTTGAACGCCAATACCTTCAAAATTAGTCAGGCCGTGAATCAGAACATAAGACATCGCCACGTTGACTGGCAATTCAATCAAATAGCCTTTAAATGGAACTTTGGTCCGTCCAAGCGCATTGAACACCGCAATCATAACCTGAGTAATGGCATTGAATATGACGATGAACTTAGCAATTGCAAGGTAGCATTTTGTCTCCGCATAGAGATCAACGTTATCCGTCAACTTACTGATTAACGCTTCATCAAAGACAGTAATCAACAGCCAGAATAAGGATGCGACTAGAACGTTGATAACTAAAGCTGCCCAGAAACCTTTATTTAACGATAGATAATGACCAGAGCCTACGGCACGGCTAAGTACCAATTGAGACCCATTTGCTAGAGCCATTTGGATGCCTAAAACGAAAGAAACTATTGTTGTAGCAATCCCCATAGCAGCAAGTGAAACTTCACCTAATGGAGTAACAAGCAGCGTATCAATCATAAGCATTGATTGCATCAACAAAGCATTAAGAGCAAGCGGCCAAGCAAGAGATAAATTTTTCTTTATATATGGTTGGGAAAACATTAGTAAACCTTTGTAATGAGGTTAAACGTTTAAACTAAAGAGCTCGGTCATTAGGCAAAGTTCATGACAAAAAGAAACGACAGAAAAATCTTTTTAGTCAATAAAGGTGTACGCAAGCTCTTAACTATTCACGGCGTCGGAAAGCCTCTGATTCTCATCATTTAACAGCGTTTGAGAGGCTAAACGAGCTTGAAATGAGTTTCCGACCATAATTGCATCATAAATTGCACGGTGCTCATTAAGGCAGAACCTCCCTCCTTCAACTGACTTGTCAATAAACACCTTAAATATGGTCGAAAGTATATTGCTGAAGGGAACGTAGAATTGATTATCGGTACAAAGGAATATCGTTTGATGAAACAAATGATCGTTAGCAATCCACTCATCATAATCGTGACATCGTGCTGCCATCGTCATTCTTTGAAATACAATTGACAACAGCTTTCTTTGCTCAGCATTGGCATTTTGGGCTGCCAGCGCACACGCCTCTGGTTCTATGGCTTTACGCAATCCTAAAAACTGAGATAGAAACGGCTTAGTATCTTCTAAATCTTGGATCCACTCTAAGAGTTGAGGATCAAGAAAATGCCAATAGTTTCTTGGTAGTACCGTAGTTCCAACTTTTGGTTTAGAGATAATTAAGCCTTTAGCAGACAGCAACTTCGTCGACTCTCGTAGTGCTGTCCGACTAACACCAAACAACTTACACAGTTCTATTTCACTCGGGAGCTTCTCATTTTGACTTAATTCTCCTGACAATATTTTGCGAGAAATCTGTCTTGCTACTTGTACATGTATCTTGTGATTTGAATTCCCGAGAAGTGAAAACTCTGCCATCTATATTCCTCATTGCCAGCAGCCTAAACGACTTGTTTAGCTAATAATTAGAAAAGGCCAAATGAAACACGCTTTGAAGGCGGAGACTTTCTGTGTAAATGTAAAGCACTGTTATTTAGCGTCTAAAATCTAACGATCTTATGAATATGATTTTTACTCGCGAGGTATATTGGCCAAACTCAATATTGAATGGTCGAGTAGTAACATCATGCACACCGATCGTTAGTATATAATAAGACAATATCACTTTATTTAACAAGAAACCTGACCTTCTATTCAAATTGTGTGCTGTGTATTGAAAATCAGTGAGTACAATAAGTAGGCGCGACTAGAGTTAACTAACATATTGAGCTAACAGATAAATAAGGAATGATGTAAGAATCGGTGGCCTCATCTGTTATACGCTAAGTATCATAATCATGAAGGCTTCATAAAGCAGTCGGAGATTCAAAATGGATTTGTGAAGACAACTGTTATTACGTAAACATCTTCTTGGTGAGCTACACTTTGGATGATATAATCCAAGCTTAAATAATACAATTTTAACGATAAGTGATTTTATGTCTGGTGAATTTCATTCTATCTCCGGTTCCAAGCGCAGCTTACATGTACAAGTAGCTCGCGAAATTGCTCGTAGCATTTTGTCAGGCAAGATCCCTCAAGGATCCATTCTTCCAGGAGAAATGTCCCTGTGTGAACAGTTTGGTATCAGTCGCACAGCTTTGCGTGAAGCCGTAAAACTTTTAACATCAAAAGGTTTACTCGAGTCACGTCCAAAAGTTGGTACTCGAGTCATCAACCGGGCGTACTGGAACTTTTTAGACCCACAATTAATTGAATGGATGGACGGTCTAACAGAGATAGATCAGTTCTGTCATCAATTTTTGGGGTTACGACGCGCGATAGAGCCTGAAGCTTGTGCACTCGCAGCGAAAAATGCCACTGCGGAACAGCGAATTCAGCTATCAGAAGCATTCCAAGATATGTTGGAAGTCGCTAAAGCAGACGAACTGGACAAAGCGCGCTGGATGGATGTAGATATTCGTTTCCATAGCATTATTTTTAACTCAACCGGAAACGACTTTTTCTTACCGTTTGGGCATGTTCTGACTACAATGTTCATTAACTTTATTGCTCACTCATCTGAGGAAGGCAATACGTGCATCGAAGAACATCGTGAGATTTATGAAGCAATAATGGCAGGCAATGCTGAAAAAGCACGTCAAGCTTCGGCTAACCACTTGTTGGAGTCAAAACATCGCTTACCCGAAGCCAGTTAAGCTTAGAGCTTGGGCGATCTAATAACTAGGCAAAAGCACGCATCTCGCGTGCTTTTTTAATTTCGTTTCCTCCAATTCTTTATGGCACACCATCAATATTTTGATATATAGTAATACAAATGTATTTTGAGAATGTTGTGTTATGACCGACTCGCTACTGCCAAATATCATACAGTTTATCAGCCAGATTGATCCGTTTGACAAGGTACCTAAAGGTGCACTTCGCGAGCTTGCTTCATCTGTTAAGATCACTTATTTAAGCAAGGGGGATGTTGTTGATCAGTATTCTTCTAAGAACGAAAAGTCACTTTATATTATTAGAACTGGCTCTATCGAACAGCGTAAATCTGATGGCATATTGAGAGCTAAACTTGGTCCGGAAGATTTGTTTGGCTTCACTTTTCTTGGTAACGAAGTCGAAAGCGGAAAAGAATACAAAGCAATTGCAATCGAAAATTCATTAGTTTATGTAATTCCAAATGCTGCGCTGAAAAAGTTGTGCACTTCTCATCCTGAATGTGCTGAACATTTTGCATCACAAGCTCAGGTACGGCTAAAGTCAGCATTAGATGTCGTGTGGTCTAACAAAGAAAAAGGGTTGTTTATTCGGCGTGTAGAGGAAGTTGCTAGTGGTCGAGTTGCAATTGTAACCGCTGAGCAATCCATTCAGTCAGTCGCCAACGAGATGATCGATAAGTGCTCTCCCTGCGCTGTCGTTTATCGTGATAATAAAATAGTTGGACTGATTACCGACCGAGATATGACAAAGCGAGTCATCGCCAAAGGATTAAGCATCTCAACACCAGTCGTCGAAGTCATGTCGCCTGATCCTAAAACAATTCATCCTGACGATTTAGTTCTGCACGCAGCCTCCATTATGATGCAGCACAACATAAGAAATTTACCCCTAGTCAAAGACAATAACGTCGTTGGCGTTTTGACAACAACGCACTTGGTTCAAAACCATCGAGTCCAAGCTATATTTTTAATTGAAAAGATCAAATATGCTGGCAGTGTCAAAGCTTTGTCTAGTTTTACGTCTGAGCGCCAAGCTATTTTTGAAGCATTAGTCGAAGGACGGGTTTCACCAGAAATCATTGGTAAAGTGATGACCATGATTATGGATGCGTACACTCGTAGGTTAATACAAATAGCCATTGATAAGTTGGGAACACCTCCCTGTGACTTCTCTTGGATTGTGGCAGGCTCTCATGCTCGCCAAGAAGTACATATGCTGTCAGATCAAGATAGCGCCATCGTATTAGATGATTCTGCAACAGATAACGACCGTATCTACTTCAAACATTTAGCAATGATAGTAAGTAATGGTCTGAATAAATGTAACTATCCATTGTGTCCAGGGAAATTTATGGCAGCGACCCCTAAATGGTGCCAGCCTCTCTCTGTTTGGAAAAAGTACTATAAGAAATGGGTGGCAAATCCTGAATACGAGCGCCTCCTCAATATCAGTGTCTTTTTAGAAATCCGAACCGTTTATGGAAACAAAGACTTTGAACAGATACTTCGCGATGAGCTTCACTCTAACATCAACGCTAATAGAGAATTCCTTACGATGTTAGTTAACGATGCGGTGAAAACAAACCCACCGTTAGGAATATTCAATAGCCTAGTATTACAAAAATCGGGAGAGAACAAGAAAACGCTCGACGTAAAAAAATACGCGATTAATCTAATCATTGATCTTGCAAGGATTTATGGTCTGGCAGTTGAATGTGACCTCACTGCAACTGATGAGCGTTTTAAAGCAGCTAACGAAAAAGGACTGCTCAGCCATGACGCGTACAAAAATATAATAAACGCATATCAATTCATCTTGTCGTTTCGATTTGCCCATCAATTAGAAGCACTAAAAAGTGGAGATGAGCCAAATAACCACATTGACCCCAATACGTTCGGTAGTTTTGAACGTCAACATTTAAAAGACGCGTTCCGCATCATTGCAGATCTACAAGAAGTCGCCAAACTCCGTTTTGGGAGCCGATAATGAAGCGCTTACTTGAGTACTTTCATCCATTGACACGAAAAAATCGTCAGAGACAAAAGCACTGTAAAAAGAAGCACATCCCTCTTTATCTTAAAAAGCTGCTTCGCTCGCCAAATCTGGACGTAAATCAACGAGCTTTTGACACTGAGTTCATCGTTCTAGATCTTGAAACAACTGGCTTAGACAGTGAGGAAGAAGTCATTCTTTCCATGGGCTGGGTAGAGATTCGACAAGGCCATATTGACTTAGCAACAAGCCAACACCTTTATGTACATAGCGACTCAAAAATTAAGCCCGAAACCATAGTTGTTAACCATATTACCCAACAAATGCTGACTGATGGAATCTCTATTCATGAAGCAATGCGGACATTCTTTAAAGCAGCAGAAAACAAAGTTATTGTTGCGCACGGATGTATAGTCGAAACTAGCTTTATTAATCAATATTTACAGCGAGTTTTCAACATAAAAGAGTTGCCGCTCATTTGGATAGACACCTTGCGAATAGAAAAAAGGTTACAAAGAGCTATCAATGCTTCCGATGAATCAGATGTGACTCTAGCAGCGACAAGGGAACGTTACGGGTTACCCGCTTACAACGGCCATAATGCACTTGCAGATGCAATTGCAACTGCAGAGTTACTATTAGTTCAACAAACCCGTATCGCACCTCAGACAAAAGCGACAGTCGGGCCCCTTTATCGGCTTAGCCTGTAATCATCCAGATCACAGGCCTATTTGCTAAACATGTTCTCTGTCACAATTTGGTATCATCAGCATTTACCTTAATTAATAATACAATATCATTAATGGGGCGACGTTAGCAAAATGCAGCGAATAGCCATTGTCACTTGCCAACATCAGAGCGAGTGTAAACTGATTAGTTGCTCCATATCATAACTACATTTTAGAGAGCTTAGCATTGCATGTGCGCAATGATTGTCGAAGATCTAGCAGCGTTACATAAACAACTGAATTCAGGTGATGTCCCCTCGAACGTCATCTGTAGTGGTTAGTAATCATGTAAAGCCGCTGTTGCGAACTTCAGCCGACAGCTCGCGGTACTAGTACCGTTTGGCCCATGCAGTACAGGCTTGCATGGGCTTTTTTTTAACAATCCTACATCAATCGATGTTAAATCCCTCTGCCAGATATGCATAAATCCGCATCCATTCTTATTAGAGGACTTAAGATTCTTTATAAGTATATTCATAGAACCCATACCTAAACTCTACACTTTTAGCAGCTTCAGAGAAAAGCAATATCTGACACCGATCACTTGTATGATTAATTAAAGGGTTTATTACGCCTTACTGGTCACGGTTTTGAGTTATTGTACCACAAATAAGAGGGGCGAACGTTACTATTACTTAGGACAATAAACTACTTCAAAGGTCTAAAGATGGAACTCAATACTCTCATTGTGGGCATCTATTTTCTATTCTTAATCGCAATAGGTTGGATGTTCAGAACTTTTACTAGTACTACAAGCGACTACTTCCGAGGTGGCGGCAACATGCTTTGGTGGATGGTTGGAGCAACGGCGTTTATGACTCAATTCTCTGCTTGGACATTTACTGGCGCAGCTGGTAAAGCCTACAATGATGGTTTTGCTGTCGCTATTATTTTCCTTGCAAACGCGTTTGGTTACTTCATGAACTTCGCTTACTTTGCACCGAAATTTCGCCAGTTACGCGTCGTAACTGTCATAGAAGCCATTCGTATGCGTTTTGGTACAACAAACGAACAAGTATTTACTTGGTCTTCGATGCCAAACAGTGTTGTCTCTGCAGGTGTATGGCTTAACGCCCTTGCTATTATAGCTTCAGGTATTTTTGGTTTTGATATGACAGCAACCATCTGGATTACCGGTTTAGTTGTACTTGCGATGTCGGTAACTGGCGGCTCTTGGGCGGTTATCGCCTCCGATTTCATGCAAATGGTCATCATCATGGCGGTAACGATCACATGTGCAGCCGTTGCTATTGTTCAAGGTGGTGGAGTTACTGAAATTATCTCTAACTTCCCAGTCGCAGAAAGTGGCAGCTTTGTTGCAGGTAACAACCTGAACTACTTAAGCATCTTTAGTATTTGGGCGTTCTTTATCTTCGTTAAGCAGTTCTCTATTACAAACAATATGTTGAACTCTTACCGTTACCTAGCTGCAAAAGACTCTAAAAATGCAAAAAAAGCAGCTTTGCTAGCATGTGTATTGATGTTGGGTGGAGTTTTCATTTGGTTCATGCCTTCTTGGTATATTGCAGGCCAAGGTGTTGATTTAGCGGCAGCTTATCCAGATGCTGGTAACAAAGCAGGCGACTTCGCGTACCTATACTTCGTTCAAGAGTACATGCCAGCAGGTATGGTTGGACTTCTGGTCGCTGCAATGTTTGCTGCTACGATGTCCTCTATGGACTCTGGTCTTAACCGCAATTCAGGTATTTTCGTAAAGAACTTTTATGAACCGATCGTTCGTAAAGGCCAAGCATCAGAGAAAGAGCTAGTCGCAGTTTCTAAAGCAACATCGGCGGTATTTGGCGTTGCAATTATTCTAATCGCGCAGTTTATAAACTCTCTAAAAGGTCTGAGTCTATTCGACACTATGATGTACGTTGGTGCGCTCATCGGGTTCCCAATGACAATTCCAGCGTTTTTAGGCTTCTTTATCAAGAAAACTCCAGACTGGGCCGGTTGGGGAACTCTAGTCGTGGGTGGCATCGTTTCCTACCTTGTTGGGTTTGTTATCACAGCTGATATGGTGTCATCGGCGTTTGGCCTTGAGGAGTTGACTAGCCGAGAATGGTCTGATGTGAAAGTAGCAATAGGTCTAATCGGACACATGACGCTAACTGGTGGCTTCTTCATGTTGTCGACTCTATTCTACAAGCCTCTAACTGACAAACGCCAAGCAGATGTCGATAAGTTCTTTGAAAACCTATCAACGCCTCTTGTAGCGGAATCAGTGGCACAGAGAAAACTCGATAACAAGCAACGTCAAATGCTGGGTAAACTTATCGCGGTCGCAGGTATAGGTGTCATGTTTATGGCTCTGCTACCTAACCCAGTATGGGGGCGCTTAGTGTTTATTCTATGTGGTGCCATCGTCGGAGGTGTTGGTCTACTACTTGTAAAAGCTGTGGATTCAAGCGCTGAACAAGTCTCTGAACCTGTGACAGAAAGTTAAATCTCTTATTCTAATAAACGCGGCTATTCTTTGGCCGCGTTTTTTAATTCTAAGTTCCCAGTACGAACACTTCACCCTTTTACGAAGACATATCATCTTGTCTAGGGTTATCGAATTGCAGCTTTATTTTGTCATTCGATAAGGCTAAACCAGAACGTGATAATCTGATCGAGTTAAAAGTGCAGCCTACCTTGCTTAAGTAAACGCCCCAAAAATACCTGATGAAGTAAAGATCTCGGCTCGTATACTTTGTTGCCACTTCGTGATTTAGACTCGCTAGTCCTTTACATCACTACCTAGTCTACAAGCCAAACTATTCCCGCTGAACAAACCATCTCGGGATTACTTAGGTACACTATTTTCTCTTTTTGCAGATGGCACAACAACAGCTACCAATAAAGCTAACAGCAGGAACACAGGGCTAAGCATTAATCCATGCCAGATTGAATACCCATCATGGAACAGCCAGAATATACCAAGCGTCAGTAGGTACGAAAAGTAGCTGCAAAACACCAAGCTAATCGCGACAAAGCGCTTTTGATTAATAATAAGAATCCGCACTAGATACTGGCTAAGAATACCGGAGCAGCGCATGGCAAGTTGCCAATTAATGATAAAGAAAGCAAGCGCAATAAACCCAGCTACGACCAGTGCATCATGCGTACTTAAAATGAAGTAGCTACCAAATCGGCTTATGATGATCGGATAATCGCCTTCGTATATCGTTGACCAAGATATTGCGTTCGCTGCTGCTACGTAATTGGCAAAATAAGCAATGGCGTAGAAAGTCGTTTGAGAACTGAACGGCTGAAATACGTCTGTACAAAACCCTCGCCATTCTTCTTTGTTGGCGGTAGGCCCAACCCAGTCACGTTTTTTTTGAGCGGTACGCCCGGCAAACGCAGGCTCGTTGCGAAACAACAGCCAAAATATATAGAGTGCAAGTATAACCAAGAGTATCGAAAACATACCCTTCCCCCTCAGAAATTATCGGCGCCACTGCCAATGGCGTTGGGGTCGTAAACTGCACTTCCCTGCTATACCTATTTGATTTATCAAAGACTTAATATTTTATTACCACCAAAATTCATTTAATGGCATGCTAAACAGCGATATTTTCACGCTTTGTGCGTGAAGTTCGAAAGCCTACTTTTAGGTTTAGCACAAAAATAGCTACAGCAAAGCGTAAGATAGGGATTCCGCACCCATCAATGAAGATGAGGCGTTAAGCAGAAGCTGCGACCGCAATGAGAAGAGAAGGATTCAAAGCGGTCATGCATGGGCGAGAGGAGCAACTATTTCTCTAACTTTTCTTCAAATACACCAATCTCTCTGCCCAACCAAATCGCGCGTTCTGTGTGATCGAGCAACTCTTCTTCGCTTACTGGGTGAATAAGCACAGAAAAATCGCCTCGAATCGTATCAAGCCACGCCAAGAACTCTTCACTCAAGGATTCTAGGTGAATTTCAAACATCGGCATCTTGTGTGGGCCAACTAACCTTCCAACTAATGGAAACACACGCAGCACATCTTGACGCTCTTGACGGATGATCTCGTTCAAGGCTTGCGCTTTATCTTGTTCTCTTAGGGGAAAATAAACATGAGCGTGGTACATAACTTCTCCATAATCACTTCCACTTGAGCACTACCTACTTTGGATAAGCTCAAGGACTGCCGAGGGTATACATTTGTAATGCCGTCACCCTACCTTGATTCCACTCAGTTGGGAAGAAGTTATGCATTCTCATAAGGTCGAGGCTTCGAGCACAACAAAAATTTGCAATTCATCATATAGCAACTGTTTGAGTTGATTCATTAATAATGACTCACTTTGTCAAATTTTACAGCCAAATTTTGTTGCAAATATGTTTCATTAACCAGTAATTAAATTCGAGTTTAAAAATACCACCAGCAAAATAGCAGCATATTACTCTGCAAAATCAGGGTGTAAGCAAAACTTTACTACTGAGCGAAAGTCAAAATGAAGCATAATTTAACAATTTGTTTACACTTATTGTATCTGGCTATACCACGATTTAGTTAGAGGGTTAGATACAGAAAAGCCTTTCTCTGTATCTTGCGGTGAAATAATCGCAGCGATGTTATCGACAAATAGTTTAAGGGACGAACAGATGCCTACCGCTATCGAAAGCACACGCAACCTTAGGTATGGCCTTTGCGCTGATATCAGAGTTTGAGTACCCATACAAACTCTGGTTTTGTATGAACAGCTGCAGTCCAAAAGACCCGCAGCGTCAAAAGGAGCTTGAGATGAACGTTCAGGCATTACCCATGCATCGGTTTATCGACCATCGTGGGGACCTCGTCGGCCAACTACCCAACTGGGCTGACACTGAAACATTGGTCGGGTTTTACCGAGACATGGTATTAACTCGCACTTACGACAACAAAGCAGTTGCCTTGCAACGCACCGGTAAGCTAGGGACCTATCCCTCACACTTAGGCGCGGAAGCCATAGGCATTGCGGTCGGCAGAGCACTTAAAGCCGATGATGTGTTTGTCCCTTACTACCGCGATATGCCTGCGATGTGGTGTCGTGGCATTGGCATGGAAAAGAACCTTCAATACTGGGGTGGCGATGAGCGCGGGAGTGATTTTGCTCCTGAAGGCAGTCCGGTTCCTAGCCGAGACCTTCCCTACTGTGTACCCATAGCGACGCAATGTACGCATGCTGTCGGGGTGGCTTCCGCGCTAAAAATTCAAGGTAACCATGAAGCTGCGCTAGTCATGTGTGGCGATGGTGGTACATCCAAAGGGGACTTTCTTGAGTCAATAAACTGCGCAGGTACTTGGAATATTCCACTTGTTTTCGTCGTAAACAATAACCAGTGGGCAATTTCAGTGCCGCGTAGTCTCCAATGTGCCGCCGATTTCTTATCAGAAAAAGCGCAAGGTGCAGGTATACCGGGTATTACTGTCGATGGTAACGATGTCGTCGCCGTTTATGATGCAACTAAAACCGCCCTTGAGAGAGCAAGAAAAGGGAAAGGCGCAACACTCATCGAAGCGGTGAGTTACCGACTGAGTGACCACACTACGGCCGATGATGCGACTCGTTATCGTAAAGAAGATGATGTTCAAACTGCATGGCAATACGAACCTATCGCACGTCTTAAAACGTACCTCCTTAATCAAGGCGCTTGGAGCGACGAACAAGAACAGCAATGGCTAGATTACTGTAAAGAGCAAGTAGAGTTAGCTGTTGAACGCTATCTGAGCTTACCGCCACAAGCACCAGAAACCGGTTTCGATTATTTGTATGAATCGCTACCTCAAGAGCTTCATGCACAAAGAGATGAACTCATCAACAAGGCAATGAGAATGCAGGGAGGCAGACATGGCTGAGCTAACGTTGGTTGAAGCAGTAAACCTTGCCCTGCACCACGAAATGCAACAAGACCCCAATGTTGTCGTATTAGGTGAAGACGTGGGCGATAATGGTGGTGTATTTCGTGCCACTGTCGGACTCAAGCAAGAGTTTGGTCTTAAACGAGTCATCGATACGCCACTCGCTGAAGCCTTAATCGGCGGGGTTGCGGTCGGTATGGCAACGCAAGGATTACGACCTGTCGCCGAATTTCAGTTTCAAGGTTTCGTTTTTCCTGCGATGGAGCACTTAATGTGCCACGCGGCTCGAATGCGTAACAGAACTCGCGGTCGGCTCACTTGTCCCGCGGTTTTCCGTGCGCCATTTGGCGGCGGTATCCACGCTCCGGAACACCACTCAGAAAGCGTGGAAGCGTTATTTGCTCACACTGCTGGATTTAAAGTGGTGATTCCTTCTTCTCCACAACGCGCATACGGCTTACTTCTCGCTGCAATTAGAAGCAATGATCCCGTCATGTTCTTCGAACCGAAGCGCATATATCGCACCGTTAAATCTGAAGTCGTTGATAACGGCGAAGCACTCCCACTCGACACCTGCTTCACCTTACGCAAGGGGCGAGATATCACGCTCGTTACTTGGGGCGCATGCGTCGTAGAGTCACTTCAGGCCGCGCAAACCTTGTCTAGTCAGGGAATTGAAGTCGAGGTGATTGATTTGGCGAGTATTAAGCCAATTGATACCGCGACGATTTTCAGCTCACTAGAAAAAACTGGACGTTTACTCGTTGTTCATGAAGCGAGTAAAACTTGTGGTGTGGGATCTGAGCTATTAGCTCGAACCGCTGAACACGCCATGTGCTTACTTAAAGCCCCACCTAAACGAGTAACTGGAATGGACACCATTATGCCTTATTACCGTAACGAAGATTATTTCATGGTTCAGAAAGAAGACATTGTGACCGCAGCGCGCGAACTCGTGGAGGATTGGAAATGAAGACGTTTAACTTACCCGATCTCGGCGAAGGCCTCGCTGAATCAGAAATTGTAAAATGGCACGTTAATGTCGGTGACATGGTTAAATTAGATCAAGTGATCTTAACCGTAGAGACAGCAAAAGCGACGGTCGACGTCCCTGCCCCCTATTCGGGCCGTGTGGTCAGCCGTCATGGTGAGGAAGGTGAAATCGTCAATATTGGTGCATTACTGCTAGAGATTGATGAAACAGGTGCCGGGAGAGAAGTAACGGCAGAGAAAAAAGCCACTGCTGACGCCGCAACCGTCGTCGGTAGCGTTTCTCACCAAGCGCATCATGTTAACGTTGATGATTTCTGGATTGGTGGCAACCACAACACGACAGAAAGTAACCTCGTTACCGCCCTGCCTTCGGCTCGCTTGTTGGCACAAAAACTTGGGGTAGATCTTAACCTTGTGTCAGGTAGTGGCCCGAACGGACTTATCGTAGATGCCGATATTTACGACGAAGCCGGAAAACAGCGTCCAGGCACCGAAGTTTTGAAAGGCGCTCGACGTACCATGGTATCGTCTATGACCGAATCGCACGAACATGTTGCTGCCGTAACCATTACGGAAGAAGCATTGTTGGAAGATTGGCTGCCAAACGAAGATATCAGTATCCGCCTTGTTCAAGCGATTGTTCATGCGTGTCAAGAAGAGCCCGCTTTAAACGCTTGGTTTGATGCCGAAACCATGACACGCTGTGTACACACAACGGTCAATGTAGGAATTGCAGTAGATAGCCGTCATGGATTGTACGTGCCAGTCTTGCGCCACGCAGATGAATACGAGCCACAAGATGTTCGTCGTTGGCTCGATCAAACCGTTGAAGGGATCAGAGAGAGAAAAATCGGTCGTGAGCAATTGCAACACGCGACGATTACGCTTTCCAACTTCGGCGCGATTGCCGGTATTTACGCGACACCTGTCGTCACACCGCCACAAGTCGCTATTGTCGGCGCGGGCCGAATACTCGACCGAGTTGTGATAAGAAATGGTCAAGCAATTTCGGTGAAAGCAATGCCGCTATCCGTAACGTTTGATCATCGCGCTTGTACTGGTGGTGAAGCTGCAAGGTTTACAAAAGTACTTGCAGAGCACCTGCAACGTCCGAGCGAAAAGTAACTTATAAAAATCAAATGATAAAGGCTTCCAGTCCGGAAGCCTTTTGTTTTAGGAAGCAAGACTATATCTACAGCTTCTCTAACAGCTCAGGCATTACCACAAACAAATCGTCGACCAATCCATAATCTGCAATGTCAAAAATAGGCGCATCAGGGTCGCTATTAATTGCAACAATCACCTTGGAATCTTTCATTCCCGCCAAATGCTGGATCGCGCCAGAAATTCCGACGGCAATGTATAACTCCGGTGCAACAATTTTGCCGGTTTGCCCAACTTGATGGTCATTAGACACATAGCCCGCATCGACCGCCGCTCGTGACGCCCCTACCGCTCCACCTAGCTTGTCAGCCAATTGTTCTACTAAAACAAACTTCTCTTTACTCCCGAATGCACGACCACCCGACACTACTACTCTAGCCGCTGGCAATTCTGGTCGCTCACTTTCTGGCGTTTGTTGCGAAACAAACTCACTAAGTTTATTGATAATCACCGTGTCGACTTGAGTAAGCTTAGGGACAACTGGCGTGTCAGATAGCTCTGCGGCATCAAAAGCCGTACTTCTTATGGTCATCACTTTATAGGGATCATTCGACGTGACTCTCGCCAATGCATTTCCAGCATAAATTGGACGAATCACCGTATCGATAGACTCGATTGTCATCACGTCAGAAAGTTGACCAACATTAAGCAACGCCGCCACACGAGGCATCACATTCTTACCAAAGGTACTGGCAGGAGAAAGAATGTGTGAGTAGTTTTTGGCTACTTGTGAGATCAAAGGTGCGATATTTTCCGCTAATCCATGTTCATATCCCTTCGCATCAACCCAGATAATTTCTGCAACACCTTGAACACAATTCAACTCATCCAAAACTGATTGGCACTGATAACCAATAAGCAACACAGAAACAGGAAGCGATTTATCATCATCCTTAATCTCAAATGCCGCTTTAATTGCACACAGCGTCCCTACAGCCAACGATTGGTTGTCATGCTCTGCGAGCACAAGTGTTGCTAATGGTCGGTCTTCCATGGTCATGCCTCATATAACACGTCAGATCCATTACTTGAGCTTAGTCCACTTCACGTTAACGTCAACTGAGCTATAGTTTTCTGTATAGAAACCAAAACCTGTCACGCAGATGACGATAATAGAAAGGAAGCATAAAGATGGAACGAGAATGCATGGAGTTTGATGTCGTGATCGTGGGGGCCGGACCCGCAGGCTTAAGCGCCGCTTGTCGGCTAGCTCAACTCAACCAAGACAGTGAAGGTGACGCACTTTCAATTTGCGTTGTAGAAAAAGGCTCAGAAGTGGGCGCACATATTTTATCTGGCGCTGTTTTTGAAACTAGTGCCTTAGATGAGCTTTTCCCCGACTGGAAAGAAATGGAGGCCCCGCTAGCAGCCTCGGTTCAACGAGATAATTTCCTTTATCTTACTACTGAACAAAACCATATTCGAGTTCCTCACATCCTTACACCGCGTCCAATGATAAATGGCGAGAATAATTACGTAATTAGCCTTGCCAACCTTTGCCGTTGGCTCGCTAACCAAGCAGAAAATCTTGGGGTGGAAGTTTTTCCGGGCTTTGCCGCTGCAAGCATCAATTATGATCAGACTGGCGCCGTGACAGGCATTAACACGAGCGATATGGGACTAGATAAGAACGGCCAGGCCAAACCTAACTTTGAACCAGGTATCGAGCTAAGGGCAAAATACACCCTTTTTGCTGAAGGTTGTCGCGGACATCTGGGTAAAGAACTTATTCAAAGGTTCGACCTAGACGCAGGAAAGCAACCACAGCACTACGCGCTTGGCCTAAAAGAGATATGGGAGTTACCCACTGACAGTAAGGATGTATCTGGCAGTGTTATCCACTCCGCTGGCTGGCCCTTGAGTGAAACAAATACCACAGGCGGCGGTTTTCTCTATCACATGGAGAACAACCAAATCGCCGTCGGGCTTATTGTCGACTTGAATTACAGCAATCCTTACTTGAGTCCGTTTGACGAATTTCAACGCTTTAAGCACCATCCTGCTATTGAACCACATTTGAAAGGTGCTCAGCGCATCGCTTACGGCGCAAGAGCCATTGCGAAAGGTGGACTTTCCTCTCTGCCGAGACAGCAATTCCCTGGCGGTTTATTGATTGGTTGTGATGCGGGGACTTTGAACGTCGCAAAAATTAAAGGCAGCCACACAGCAATGAAGTCCGGAATCATTGCAGCAGAAGCGGTACATACGGCCCGACAAACTGGAGCTTCTGAGCCAGACTACCAGTCGTTGTTTGAATCATCATGGTTGTATGACGAACTCGCTGAAACGCGTAACTTTGGTGCGAACATTCATAAGTTTGGCAGCATACTGGGCGGTGCTCTTTCGACTTTTGAACACAACCTGTGGCAACCACTGGTTAAGAGGCCGTTACCTTGGTCTATCAAGGACTATTCGCACGATCATGAGCAGTTAAAACCTAAACAAGAGTGCCACCCAATTGCATACCCAAAACCAGATGGTGAAATCAGTTTTGATAAGCCTTCGTCGGTATTTTTGTCGGGAACACAGCACGAAGAGAATCAACCTTGTCACCTGGTTCTGACTTACCCTCACATTCCAATTGATTTGAATTTAGGTATGTATGACGAACCAAGTCAGCGCTATTGCCCCGCTGGGGTTTACGAAGTGGTGGAAGTGAACAATAAGTTGAAGTTTCAGATAAATGCCGCCAACTGTGTGCATTGCAAAACCTGTGACATCAAAGATCCTTCGCAAAACATCACGTGGAAAGCACCAGAAGGTGGCGGCGGACCAAGCTATCAAAACATGTAGATACGTTAGTATGTTGACGATCTAACAAATGGATAAACAAACCGATTGGCAGAGCCTCATTACTCCTGCCAATCGGCAAAATGATCAAGCAGGAAATCGATAGCCAATCGTGCTCGTAGTGGCAAAAAGTGACGATTCTGATACACAATCCAGCTGCTGTTACCACTTCCCCAATAGGGCTCTAGGATTGGCGCCAAACGACCAGACGAAATAGCATCGTTGAAACTGCTCTTCGGTAAGTACGCCACACCTAATCCTTCTGCACAGGCTTGCAAGACCGTGTGTGCGTTATTGCTCTTCCATCTGCCCTGCACTTTTACGCCATCTAAAGGCTTGCCGTCTTTTTCAAACAACCAAACGTCTTTGTTGGCAATAATGCAGCTATGACGCTTGAGTTGCTCGGGGTGCGTTGGCAAACCATGTTCATCGAGATAACGCTGACTGGCTGCCGCTGCCATGGGACGATCCACCAGCTTTCTCGCAACCAAACCTGAATCACTCAACCTACCGTAACGAATGGCAAAATCGAAACCATCTTCAATAAAGTTAACCATGCTGGTATTGAAGTTGATCTCTACCGTGAGATTAGGATGTTGCTTGGCAAATGCCATCAAGGCAGGCGCTACATGGTTTTCAGAAAACGCACCAGCGGCGCTCACGCGTAACGTACCACTCAGTTGAGTTTGCTGCGTGGTGAGCTGTTCATTGGCTTGCTGAAGGCCAATCACCAACTCTTTACACTGCTGATAATACGCTTGCCCTGCTTCCGTTAGACTCACCATTCTTGTCGAACGTGCTAACAAGGCGACACCTAATCGCTCTTCTAATCTTGTGACTTGACGACTGACATGACTGGTACTGCAACCTAACTGTTTTGCCGCTGCAGAAAAACCTAAGCTCTCAGCAGCCGTAACAAACTCATTGATACCTTCAAAACTGTCCATACTTACCTTTGCTATATAGCAATAATGTTTTGCCAATTAATCGTATTATCACTTATTTGTTTAGCAATTAGTATGAAGGTGTTCAACAAATACACGTAAGCCAAAAAGGAAACCATCATGAAGAAAGTACTCATCATTGTGACGAACCATGCGACCCTAGGTGAAACTGACCAAGCAAACGGAACTTACGCGCCAGAGCTCACTCATGCCCTTAGCGAACTGCTGGGTGCAGGCTTCGATTACGACATTGCCTCTATCAAAGGCGGGCAAGCACCACTGTACGGAACCGACATCGAAGGCGACGCAGTCAACGAGAAAATCTTAGCGGATGATGATTTCCAGAACCGCATCAACAACACGATTCCAGTGTCACAAATCAACGGTGACAACTATGATGCGATCTTCTATCCGGGTGGTTTTGGTCTTCTTTCAGACCTAGCGAGCAACGAAGATTTTGCCAAGATTTCTGCAAAACACTATGAAGATGGCGGTATTGTTGCAGCAGTTTGTCACGGTCCGGGCGCTCTTCTACCTATCACGCTTAGCAATGGCGAAAAGCTACTTTCGTCTAAATCAGTAACAGGCTTCACTCGTGAAGAAGAGATCGACTTCGGCACCATCAACGATATCCCATTCCTATTGGAAGAATCTCTTGCACGCAGCGCAGCGCGCTACTCTAAAGTGCAACCATGGCAAGAGTTTGTAATTGTGGATGATCGTGTCATCACAGGTCAAAACCCAACGAGCGCACACGGCGTAGGCAGAGCGATTGTTGAACACCTAGCTTAAACGCGCCGGAAACTACAACTATCCTAGAAGAGGAAAGCGTGCTTTGTCATGCTTTCCCTTGCTACAGGCGATCGCAAGATGCGCTTATACTTCTTCCCCTGCCTCGTCCTCTTCTACGATATCCGTTTCTTGGCTCGCCTCTTCCAACCATTGCTGTAAAGATTCACTTGCTAGCACCTTCTGTTGGTAAGCTTTGGCACCTTCCGATAACTCGATACCGTAAGTTTGGAAACGCAATGCCACAGGTGCATACATAGCATCAGCTATCGACCATTCTCCAAATAGCCAACCGTTGGGATACAGTTTGGCTTGCTCAGCCCAAATGGCATCAATACGCGCAATACCCTTACGCGCACCATCCGTTAGATCGACTTTTCTGCGTGCGCGGATGTTCATTGGGAGTTCGCTTCTTAAGTTAAAGAAACCCGAATGCATTTCTGATGCGATGGCGCGTGCTTTAGCCCGTTCTGCAGACTTACTTGGCCATGCTTTGCCTTGTAAGTATTGCTCGTTAACGTATTCCAAAATCGCTAATGAATCCCACACTGTTGCGTCACCATCCACTAAGGTAGGGACTTTCGCGGTTGGTGTAATATCTTCCAAGGTCTTATAAAAATCTTCTGTGAATAATTTGAGCTTGGTGACTTTCACATCCAGTTTGAATTGAGAAAAGATCAGCCATGCGCGAAGTGACCAGCTTGAGTAGTTTTGATTAGCAATAAACAGTTTCATGACGCCTCCATGCGGTTCGTGTTTTGAGTACCCATTCACAATATCTGATTGTATTTAAGGGGACTAACGGATAGTTTTGATGGAACACTTCAACAAAAACGATGGATGAGTTTTAGATATGGATATCGATGCGTTACGCAGCTTTCTGGCTTTTGTCGAAACGGGAAGTTTCACTCGTGCAGCCAAGCAGATCAATCGCACCCAATCCGCGTTCAGTGCGCAAATGCGTAAGCTAGAAGACGAACTCAGCGTCAGTTTGTTTGAAAAAGAAGGTCGCAATCTTGTCTTAAGTGAAGCGGGATTAGCACTACGCTCTCACGCAGAGCAATTGGTTAGCTTGCACAATCAAGCACTGAAACAAGTGAAACGTTATGAAAATAAGCGTCCTCTTCGCTTAGGTTGCCCAGAAGACTACAACGACAATATCTTGCCTAAAGTCATCCGCGTATTACAGCAATCTGAGCCCACATGTTCGATTCAGGTCTTTAGTGAGCCGAGCATCACCTTGAGAGAAAAACTTGATGAAGGAAAGCTAGACGCCGCTATTGTGACAAGAGCACCGGACAGTGAGGAAGGTTACTGGCTAGCAAGCGACAAAGGCGTGTGGATTGCTCATCCTGATTTTGACATTGAGAACGCCCAACCTCTCCCTCTCGCCCTATTCCAAACCGACTGTAAATACCATGCGGCAGCAGTAGACGGATTAACCAAACGTGGCACTCCTTATCAACTACTGGCATGTTGCAATACGGCTTCTGCACAACGAGCAATTGTACGTTCAGGCATGGCTATCGGTGCGATGGGCAGTATTAGCGTTAGCGAGGATCTTAAGATCTTAGACGATATGCCATCGCTACCTTCCGTGGATATCGTTTTGGTCACGGGCGTCGAGCCTCATCCGACACTGGATAAAGAATGCTTGGCGCAATTGGTTGAATTAATGGCTTAACCGGATTAGCTAGCCAATCACAAAGTTAAATTGGCCCGTTAACCGCCCGTCGATTCGTATAGTTTCAAACTGCAGATAATCACGGGCTTTGCCTCCCCACCATTCATCGCCAGTATTGCCTTTCAAGTACAACTGAGTGGTCAGAAGTTCTTGATTATCTCGCAACAACTTAACGTGAATGTGCGGTGGGCGAGAAGCATAAGGTACAGGGTACAAGGTCTGAAACAAGTAGTGACCATCCGATTGAGTTAAAACTGCACCAAAGCCAGCAAAGTGCGCATCAAACTTATCGTTATTTGGTTGCTTAGGATGATCGTAAATCCCCTGCCCATCGCATTGCCAGATTTCTACTTTGATGCCTGAGACAGGGTTTCCCGATGTATCTACGACTTTACCTTGCAACACGATAGCTTCACCGACCAAACCTTCTGATTGCAGAATCAAGTTTTGACGAAGAGGAATGTCCACTACTGGATAAAATGGCCCTTCAGTTTGTGCTGGCGTTGGCCGCATTGGTGTTTTCGCTTTTAATGAGGGTGCGAACAACAATGTCCACAGCGCTAAAAAGTGTCTTCTTTCCATGGTGCCACCAATACAATTGCGTTGAATTAAGTTTGGGAGAACTTGAGGAATTTGCCATGACGAATATAAAAAATGCCCCTGCAAGAGAGCCATTCGCAGAGGCACTGTGGAACTAAATGATGAGTGTTGATTGAAGGATTATGCGGCTTCGAACGCCAATGCTTTCTTCTCTACCTGACGGAAAATGAGAGTTAGCACACCATTTACCGTTAAATAAAATGCGCCTGCAATACCAAATACCGTCAACGTATCGTAGGTTTGTGCGTTAATGCGCTGCGCGTAACCCATCAGATCCATGATCGTAATCGTGCTTGCTAGTGACGTGCCTTTGAAGACCAAAATCACTTCGTTCGAGTAAGCCGGAACAGCACGGCGAATAGCGTATGGCAGAAGCACTTTCAGTGTTGCGGTTTTGTTCATGCCTAATGCACGACACGCTTGCCATTGACCGGAAGGAATCGCGTTAAACGCTCCTTTGAACAACTGAGTGCTGTATGCAGCGGTATTTAGTGCTAGTGCTAACATCGCACAGAACCAAGGTTGGCTTAACCATGTCCAAAATACACTTTCTCTTACAGCATCAAACTGACCCGGACCGTAGTACACCAAGAAGATCTGCACCAATAAAGGCGTACCAGTAAACAAGGTGATGATGCCACGACTTAACCAATGCAAACCCGGAGTACGTAGGATCAGAGTCAGCGTCATCATCAAAGCTAAGAGGCAGCCCACAACCAAGGAAGCAGCGGTCAATTGGAGGCTAGTGCCTAAGCCATCCAGCATTTGCCAAACGTGTTGTTCGTTCATGCGGTCGCCTCCTGTCCCATGCTCATACCTTGAATTGAGAATTTCTTATCAATCAGTTTTACGGCACGTTGCGTAATCAAAGTAATGCCTAAGTAAATCGCCGCAGCGGTTGCGTACCATGTAAACGCTTCATGCGTCGCTGCAGATGTTAGCTGCGCTTGCTTCAACAAATCCGTTACGCCAATCAGTGATACAAGCGCGGTGTCTTTCAGCAGAACCAACCATTGGTTAGTTAAACCTGGTAGTGCATGTCTTACTGCTTGTGGTAAAACAATGCGAACGAAAGCGTGTGCTTGACTGATGCCGAGTGCACTTGCTGCTTCTCTCTGCCCTCTTCCAACGGCTTTTAATGCGCCACGTAGAGTTTGAGAAGCGTAGGAAGCGAAGATCAATGACAACGCCACCACGCCAGACAAGAACGGGCTAACTTCAATAAAGTCGCCGGTGATTAAAAACAGAACCTGCGTCGAACCAAAATAGATGAACAACACGACAAGGATTTCTGGCAAGCCACGTACAATCGTCACAAACGCCGTCATTGGCCATTTAACGAAAACGCGGCGAGACATTTCACCACTGGCGAATACCACTGCCAGAATCAAACCGACTAAAAGGCTTGTGAAGGCTAGCTGGACAGTCATCCAACTAGCTTGAACAAGCGATAAAGAGTAACCCGTTAGTGCCATATTACTTACCGAAGTACTTGTTGTAGATTACGTCGTATTCGCCGTTCGCTTTCACTGTTTTCAGTGCCGTGTTCAGCTTGTTCACTAGCTCGTCGTTACCTTTGTTTACTGCGATACCGAAACCGTTACCGAAGTATTTAGGGTTAGTAACGTGCTCGCCCACGTACGCTAGGTTATCTTCTTTCTTGAACCATTCTGCTACGACAGCTGTGTCACCGAATACAGAATCAATACGGCCATTCTTCATATCGATGAATGCGTCTTGGTAACTTGAGTAAGGAACCGCTGTTACGCCCGGCATTTGTTCAATCAGGTAGCTTTGGTGTGTTGAACCGTTTTGAACACCAACACGCTTACCTTCTAGTGCTTTTTGAACAGCCACTTTTTCTTTGATAGAAACAAACGCTGCTGAGTTGTCGTAGTAAGGGTCAGAAAAGTTCACTTGCTCCAAACGCGCGTCAGTAATATCCATTGCAGAGATAGCCGCATCGTAACGCTTGAATTTTAATGCAGGGATCAGGCTGTCAAAAGATTGGTTGTGGAAGGTACATTTGGCTTCCATTTCTTTACATAGTGCGTTCGCCAGATCCACGTCAAAACCTTGGATTTGGTTGTTTTCATCCATGTATTCGAATGGTGCGTACGTCGCTTCCATCGCGAATTTGATCTCTTCTTGTGCTGCTGCGTTTGCTGCCATAGTTGCAGAAGAAAGGCCGATTAGTGAAGCTAGTAGAATCTTTTTCATTGCAATACTCCGTGTGTACTTAGTGGGCTGACACTCGCAATGACAGCCGAGCTTATCTGTTAAATAGACTGAACTTTAAAAACGTAATTTAGTGATTTAGTGATTTAGGTAGTCAGCAAACTGGGCGGTTTGCGGATTAGAAAACGAATCATTTGTGCCGTGCTCGACGATGTGTCCTTTTTCTAGATACAGTACGTGGCTAGCGATTTTCTTAGCAAAATCGACCTCATGCGTTACTACGACTTGGGTGATGCCAGTTTCGCTTAAATCTTTAATAATCTTAACGACTTGGTTAGTAATTTCCGGATCAAGCGCTGCGGTCGGTTCATCAAAAAGCAAGACTTCCGGTTTCATCATCAATGCACGAGCAATCGCCACACGTTGTTGCTGACCACCAGAAAGCTGCATCGGCCATGCATCCGCTTTGTCTGCCAAATGCAGCGTTGCGAGAATTTGCATTGCTTGGTTCTTCGCTTCTTCTTTATCCATGCCAGATACTTTTACCGGAGCCTCAATCAGGTTCTCCATCACTGTCATGTGCGGCCATAAGTTGTACTGCTGGAACACCATGCCTACTTTACGACGAAGTGCTAAACCTTGTTTCTCTTTGATTTCAGTAGAGAAATCAAAAACATCATTTGCGATGTTTAGCTTGCCGTTATCCGCCCCTTCAAGAAGGTTAAGAACACGCAGTAGAGAGCTCTTACCTGCGCCACTTGGACCAAGTAACACCAGTGTTTCCCCGCTTTCACACTTAAAGCTGACATCGTGAAGCACTTGTGTCTCACCGTAGGATTTATTGATTCCGCTTACCTGAATAGTCATGCTGACATACCGCATTAATTGTCACTTGGTATTTATATTACTCAACTGGACTTTTTATGCAATAAAAATGTATAAAAATTTAATTTGTTAATTTTTTGTATGATCAGCTACCACCAAGACAGAGTATCTGACTGGTTTGAAGAGTTAGTTTTAACTGAATTTGTTGAAGAAAAATCCAACAACATGGTGACGACCGAAACAAGGTTAAAATGGTGGTTATTTTTGTGCTGACGTGTAGAGGAAGTTTTGAGTCTATGAGGATGATCTATTCCAAGTACACCCGCTCATTTTTGCACAGCATCCCCTGTTAGTTTTCCTGTAAAGTCCTCTATGGCAGGGTCCTGATTACGACTTCGCGAATGGACTATAATTTCTCTTTGTATCTGACTCTTAATTTGAGTCATCTAAGTATTAATGGGATAACTCCATGTTGAAGTCGCATTGTTTTTCTCTCGTTACACTCATTTCTTTGAGCTTGCTTTCTGTACCCAACGTTTGGAGTAGAACAGCAATCGTATTACCTGGGTTGCATGAACAGGGTATTGATCTTCAAGATAAGCCTATCTCTGCTGCCGCTGCACTTGAATGGGAGTTGGATAATGCCGATATCGTGTTTGGAGCTTACGAAAATAAGAGTGATAACGAGCGTGTAAAAGCGCTTGGTTACATGTACAACCAAAAGCTGGAACTTAACTCAGGTTGGCTGGAAAATGATATACGTAACCAAGCAGAACTGAATGGAGTTGACTACGAAGATTTCTTTCTCCACTTTTCTGAAGACACTATCCTAGCTGAAGTCGACTCAAGCCATGGCGAGAATACTCTACTCAATCGAAAACCGATGATCGTTGGCTATACCGCCAGCGCTGACCACGCCGGTTTTTGGCTATATCAACCACCGCCATGGGATGCTGATGTATTCGGTCAGGCGAATAATGGTGGTGCCCTCTATGTTTATCACTCAGAGAAGTTCGACCGCTTAACCTTTACGTTTTCTCAGTTTGCTCAGGGTGGCAGCTTTACGATTGAATACCCTCCTGCTATCGACTCGTTTGGTCAGGTAACTGAATGGAAAAGCTTCGCGATTAAAAAAGACAAAACTGAGAACATGACTAAAAACCAAACAGTAAGCTGGTCTGTTCCTTTGGATTGGGTTCGCGCTACAACGCATGATGGTAGCGGAAAAACTTATGGTGGCGGTCAGTACTTTGGCTCCACCTTTTTACGCGACGGCGGCCGCCTTTACGTTGCGAAAATTACTTGGCATGACGACAACATAGAAAACCGCCCACGTCTCGAAAACATTCAACTCAAAGATAGCTTCCCTGCCGTCAATATCTCAGGAGCACCAACGGAGACACCTGAAGGTCAAACCATTCAACGCTGGCGTAAAATTCGTGGCTTCGACAAATCTGCAGATCGAAACCAAGACAATTATCTTTCTTGGAATGAATACAAAAACCGTTCAAATAAGAATGCAACCGCACGATTTCGTTGGGAGTCACGCGTTATTCCATTTGGTCGTATGTGGAATCAAACCTCTTCTTGGGCATTGACCAATCTCGGCAATCCCTTTTTTGCCAATACAATGCGCCACTCTTACCAAGCTGAATGGGCGAAACAAGGTTTAAATGGTGCGTACAACGACGATACGAATAAGTTACTCGGTGCAAATCAGTTCTACATATATTCCGGAGGCACAGTGGATGAACTTGGTTTGGTGGCGGGTAGCCAAGCTGCTGACGATGCTTACAAAGCGCAATTCTCGGCGTTCTTGAATAAACTGGCAACGCTGGATGAAGATGCGTTAATTGGCCTCAACATAGGTACGGCAAACTTATTCGGTCGTAATGGGCAAAACCACTTGGTTAACGCTGGCTCCTTGTACTTGCGCGAGCACTACCTTTTCCCTGCTACCGGCTTTAGTGGCTATGCTGGCTTGACTAAATTTTGGGATAACTCTGCACTCGCCAAAGCTGGCCAGAAAGTGATTTATCAAGCGACCACGCGTTATGGTCGCGTTCAATACTTTGGTAACACAGAAAACAATTGGAAACAGGACCAATACTCTGCACTAGCGGTGTTCTACTTAAACTATCACCCTGAGCGCATTTACTTTAATCAGTGGAACAATGGCTACTTATATGGAAGTAATAACGCAACAAGTGACAACTTCTGGAAGGCAGGCGTACCAAAGAATATTGCTTATCAACCTAGCGCCTTGCTTGCCGTTGATTTGGGAGAGCCTGCCAATCAAATACCAGAGGGGTATCAGGCGACTCCGCTAATGATGTCCACCAGCACGCCCTATCCTGCCGATTACACGGTGATTGGAGATGCTTCTATGAGCAAAGTGGCTCATCCTGACTTGCCTAATGGCGCTATCGATTTGTTACCAACCCATACGTACTTTGCGTATCACTCAGACGATACGGTAGTGATGCATGGCCCTACAGAGATGGTGTTAGCCCGCGAGTTCACCAAAGGCCGAGTTCTGTATCGAACTGATTTCTTTGGTAAGAATATCGATTATTTCTCCTCACCGAAGATAACTATCGCACTTCCAGAGCCTATGCGACCTGTAGATCAAGACGGTAACATCGGCGACTATGTTTCTCATATTGAGATTGGCGGCTACGAAGGAGTGTTCTTGCTGTATTAACTCCCTTTCAACACGCCTCACCAAACGCTTCATAAATCACCGTTTTTATGCTTAACGTCACTGAAAAAAACTTGTTCACTGAATCTTTATAAACCGATGTATATACTGAAGTAAATGACAACGACAAGGAAATTCAGTCACATGAAGACGACACCTTCAATGCTCTCTGTTCTGCTGCTATCAGCATTATCTACTCATGCAAATGCAGACGAATGCGGAAAAATAACCATCGCAGACATGAATTGGAATTCGGCCAGCTTAATGGCGCACATCGACCAATTTGTCTTAAATGAAGGCTACCAGTGCGATGCGGAATTGATCCCTGGTGATAGCGTTCCTACAGGCACCTCTATGATTGAAAAGGGGCAACCTGACGTTGCGCCAGAGTTATGGACAAACGGCATTAAAGAAGCACTTGATAAAGGGATTGCGGATAAACGCTTGCGCATCGCTAGTGAATCGCTTGTCAATGGTGGTGAAGAAGGTTTTTGGGTTCCCGCCTATCTGGTAAAACAGTATCCAGAACTCGCGACGATAGAAGGCGTCATGTAGTGGCACACTGAATTTGGTCACTTAGTTAGAGGTGATATCATCACCTCATAAGTTAACAGGTGACATAATGAC
>NZ_JAWOVO010000013.1:0-150043 GCF_033339955.1 Vibrio sp. 1731
GTTACATGGAAGTTACTGAAGAACTTAATGAAAACAGGATGTTAAGTCTTCAGCAACAATTAAAGGGAACATAGCCTTTGTTTTAGGATATTGGTGTTTCCTAAGGAGAGGGTATATGAAGCTTGAATTTTGTTTAAATCCAGATCAAACAGACCTTGATTTTGTTCGTGAAGGTATTCGATCTTATAACCGACTGCATTTACCTGAAGGGGAAGTGCATGCTATAGGCTGTTTCGCAAAAGATGAGAATGGCAAGATCATGGGTGGCTTGACTGGCGAAATGTTTAAAAATACGGTGTTTGTTGAGTTTTTGTGGGTAGACGCTGAAAGTCGAACCTCTGGTCTCGGTAGTCAATTAATGTCGATGCTAGAACAAAAAGTAAAGCCTCATGGGGTTACCCATGTTTATTTGGATACCTACAGCTTTCAAGCTCTTGAGTTCTATCTCAAATTGGGTTTTGAGAAAGTGGGGCAGTACTCAGGCTATCCTGCAGAGGGCATCCACAAGTACTTTCTACAAAAGGAAATTGTAGGCTAGGGAAAGCACGGGTTAGCTTGACTTGTTCTAGTGAAAATCAAAAAAGAGGCGCGAATTTGCGCCTCTTGTTGTATCAAATATCTATGTTTCTCTTTGACTTACAAACTTTGCTGGTGCGCGTCGATAAGTTCGTTCATCTTCGCTTCTGCTGCTTGCTGTGCTTGTTCATAGCTCATATCCGCAGGGAAGAGGTTGATGACTTCGTAGTAACATTTTAGTTTTGGCTCAGTACCAGAAGGACGAACAATCACGCGAGATTGATCTTCTAGGTGATAAATCAATACGTCACTTGCTGGTAAGTCAATGGATTCTTCAGAGCCGTCGTCAAACATGCGAACCGATGTTTTAAGATCTTCGGTTACTGCAACTTTTTTACCAGCAATCTCTGTTGGTGGATTGGCTCGGAGTTTGTCGCCGATTGGTGGAGAGTTCGGGTCGAGAGCGATGCTGCGTTGTGCGTTGAAGTAGAAACCGTGCTCGCGGTACAGCTCTTCCAGTTTATCCCACAGTGTTTTGCCTTGCGCTTTAAGCTTGCCTGTTAGCTGTGAAAACGCGACGATTGCAGATAAACCATCTTTATCCCACACCTTGTTACCCACGGTATAACCGAGCGCTTCCTCATAAGCAAACAAGAATGGGTTGGTTTCTGTCTCTTGTTCCATGGCAACGTTAGTAAGCCATTTAAAGCCAGTTAATGTTTGATAGTATTGTGCGCCATGCGCCTTAGCGATGCTGCTCAGCATTCTTGAGGATACGATGGTGTTGCCAACCAAAGCGTTAGGTTGCTGTTCCAGCAAGTAATCGCCAAACAGTGAGCCCACCTGATCACCTGTTAGCATTTGATACTCGCCATCTGGGCGTTTAACTGCCACGGCAAAACGGTCCGCATCTGGATCGTTCGCGCAAGCGATATCGGCATCTACGGACTTACCTAATGCCATCACCATATCCATTGCACCGGCTTCTTCAGGGTTTGGGAAGTTGACGGTTGGGAAGCTTCCATCAGGTTCGCGCTGTTCCTTAACACTTGCCACTTTTTGGAAGCCTGCGTCGGCAAGTAGCGTTTCCGCCATATTCGCGCCAACGCCATGCATTGCGGTGTAAGCAATAGATATATCGGTATTGTTGTCAGGAGTAAGCAGCGCGTTTTCATTCATTGTCTTACGGTAAGTTTGGTAGTAGTCGTCTTCCAACCAAACTAACAAACCGTGCTGTTTTGCATCATCGAGAGACATTAAAGGTAATGGCTTCGTTGTTGCGTCATCAATTTTCGCTGCGATTCCAGAGTCGTGTGGAGGAATAATCTGTGCGCCATTCTCCCAATATACTTTAAAGCCATTGTATTCTGGTGGATTGTGACTGGCAGTAACAACAACAGCGGCCGCCGCATTCAATGTACGGACACCAAACGCGACAATTGGGGTTGCTGCAACGTCATACGTTAGGTAAACCTTGATACCAAGGGCCGTCAGTACGGATGCGGTATCATGCGCGAATTGTTTTGAATCGGGACGACCATCGTAGCCAATAACGACACCACGACTCGCGGCATCTTTGACTTGCTCAAGCAAATAGTTCCCTAAACCAGTGGCGGTCTCTTGAATCACCAAGCGGTTCATTCGGTTTGGACCTGCGCCCACTTTTCCACGTAAGCCTGCAGTACCAAAGGCAAGGCGTGAGCCAAAGCGATCAGTAAGTTCTTGTTCATTGTTCGTATCGACGAGGTGTTGTAGCTCTTCACGAGTCTTAGGATCAGGGTCTCGTTCTAGCCATTGAGTAATTAGTGCTGTCATATCAGTCATTCCTTAGTAGGTGGAGCCTACTTTCTTGGACACTTCGTTTGGTAAGTATCTCAATGTTTTCTTTTAAATCAATGTAAATGGTTCTCAATTACATTTCAAAGAGGGCAATCGATAAACCGAATTAATTTTTCTTATCCGAACAAAATTTAATCATATTTAATTTCTTGAAGAACCTTGGAACTATAACTAGCCTTTTAACATAAATATAACAAACCGTGTCGAAATCGTAGTTTTTGTGATTTTTCGTAAAGTTGTTCGATATTTGCATCGGGACGCAAGGAAGCTCGCGTAGGCGTAGCGGCTGAGCAGAGGAGAGATCTTTTGAAAAGATTAACGACTACTCTAGCCTTATCACTGAATGTGATTTTAATCACATTTTCCTCTTTTGGTTGGTCAAAGGAAAATGACTACAACATGACAAAAGGGGTCACAGAGATAAGTGGGCAAGTGTATGAATTACATATGCTGATTTTCTATATCTGCTGTGTAATTGCTTTGATTGTTTTTGGTGTGATGTTCTATTCCATCTTCCGTCATCGCAAGTCAAAAGGAGCAGTTGCCGCACATTTCCATGAAAGTACAAAAGTGGAAATTATTTGGACGGTCATACCCATCATCATTCTTGTCGCTATGGCTATTCCCGCAACAAAAACTCTAGTAGCAATGGAAGATACAAGCCAATCGGATATCACGGTCAAGATCACAGGCTCGCAATGGAAATGGCATTACAGCTATTTTGGCGAAGATGTTGAGTTTTTTAGTTTGCTTGCCACCAGCCAAAAACAAATTGATGGAATCGAAGCTAAAGGCGCACATTACTTACTGGAAGTAGACAACCCTTTGGTGTTGCCTGTGAATCGCAAAGTGCGTTTTTTGATGACTTCTGATGATGTCATTCACTCTTGGTGGGTACCGGACTTTGCCGTCAAGAAAGACACCATTCCAGGTTTTATTAATGAAGCATGGACAAGAATTGATGAGCCAGGCGTATATCGCGGCCAATGTGCGGAGCTATGTGGTCGTGCACACGGATTTATGCCAGTGGTGGTGCATGCGATGGAAGAAGAAAAGTTCGATGAATGGCTAGCGAGTAAGAAGCAAGAACTCGCACTTCAAAAAGCGGCGGCACAAGAAGCGCTCTCTCAAGACTTATCTATGGACGAATTGATGTCGCAAGGCGAATCGATATACACGGCGCGTTGCGCTGTGTGTCATCAGGCAAATGGTGAGGGGATTCCGGGGGCATTTCCCGCGATTAAAGGCAGTCCTATTGCAACCGGAGACGTTACAGAGCACATAGATATTATTGTCAACGGTCGCCCAGGCACCGCAATGCAGGCTTTTTCTAATCAGTTAAGTGACAAAGAAATTGGCGCGGTTATCACATATCAACGAAATGCATGGGGCAACGATACTGGCGATACAGTGCAAGCATCCGATGTGAATGCCTTTAAGGCACAAGACAGTGCTAAGGAGGAAATATGAGTAAGCCAATAGATAAGGCAGTGAAGTCTGCGCCAGCAGAAGCCAGTGCGAACAGTACCATTGCGATTGATGATGGTCACGAGCATCATGCCCCCCAGGGCATCACTCGTTGGTTGTATTCTACAAGTCATAAAGACATAGGCACCCTCTACCTTTGGTTTAGCTTTGCGATGTTTCTAACAGGTGGTGCGATGGCTATGATCATTCGTGCCGAACTGTTCCAGCCAGGGCTACAGCTAGTCGATCCGCAGTTTTTTAATCAAATGACCACGGTACACGGTTTAGTAATGGTATTTGGTGCGGTGATGCCAGCATTTACGGGTCTTGCTAACTGGATGATCCCGATGATGATCGGCGCTCCAGATATGGCGCTACCGCGCATGAACAACTTGAGCTTTTGGATCTTACCTTTTGCATTTCTCATCTTGTTGAGCTCGTTGTTTTTACCTGGCGGCGGTCCTGATTTTGGTTGGACGTTTTATGCTCCGCTGTCCACGACTTATGGCCCGGATAGCACAGCGCTGTTTGTATTCTCTGTGCATATCATGGGTATCAGCTCCATTATGGGCGCGATTAACGTTATCGTGACGATCGTAAATATGCGAGCTCCGGGAATGACTTGGTTCAAGTTACCAATGTTTGTTTGGACTTGGCTAATCACCGCTTTCTTGTTGATCGCGGTTATGCCGGTACTAGCGGGTGCGGTGACCATGGTTCTTACTGACAAATATTTCGGGACTAGCTTCTTTGACGCAGCTGGTGGTGGTGACCCGGTAATGTTCCAACACATCTTTTGGTTCTTTGGTCACCCAGAAGTGTACATCATGATTTTACCGTCGTTTGGAATCATCTCCGCCATTCTGCCTGCTTTCAGTGGTAAGAAGCTGTTTGGTTATCATTCGATGGTTTACGCGACGTGCAGCATTGCATTGTTATCTTTCCTTGTGTGGGCGCACCACATGTTTACCACGGGGATGCCAGTTTTTGCTGAGCTCTTCTTCATGTATTGCACTATGCTGATTGCGGTACCAACGGGGGTTAAAGTCTTTAACTGGGTTGCCACCATGTGGCGTGGAGCTCTGACATTTGAAACGCCAATGTTGTTTGCCATTGCCTTTATTGTGCTGTTTACCATTGGTGGCTTCTCGGGACTGATGTTGGCGATTGTGCCGGCGGACTTCCAATATCATGACACTTACTTCGTAGTTGCCCATTTCCATTATGTGTTGGTATCTGGTGCGGTATTCTCGATCATGGCAGCGGCATACTACTGGCTACCTAAGTGGACGGGTAATATGTACGACCACAAGCTGAGTTTATGGCATTTCTGGTGCTCAATTATTTCCGTCAATGTCCTGTTTTTCCCAATGCACTTCCTAGGCTTAGCGGGCATGCCAAGACGCATACCGGATTACGCCATTCAGTTTGCTGATGTTAATCAAATAGTATCAATTGGTGGGTTTGCATTTGGGTTGTCACAACTGATCTTCTTATGGTTGGTGATCAAGTGTATTCGTGGCGGGGAAAAGGCTTCTGCAAAACCGTGGGAACGTGCGGAGGGCTTAGAGTGGACAGTGCCAAGCCCCGCGCCACATCATACGTTTACTACACCGCCTGAGATTGACTAGCAAAGAGTGGGGTGAGTGACATGAAACCGAATCCATCAAACAAGAAGCTCACAGTGAAGTTACTTTTGGCGACCCTGTTAATGTTTGGCTTCGGCTATGCACTGGTCCCACTTTATGACGTGATGTGCGACGCACTGGGAATCAATGGAAAGACAAGTGAAGTGGCCGCCATTCAACCGACAGGTATGCAACCGGACATGAGTCGAACTATTCGCGTGGAGTTTATGGCGCATGTCAGCCCAGATATGCCTTGGGAGTTTAGACCCAAAGTGATTTCGATGGATGTTCACCCAGGTGAAGTCGTACAAACCGAATACCTTGCATTTAATGAAAGCGGGCAGAAGTTGGTGGGGCAAGCCGTTCCTTCTGTTTCTCCCGGGACTGGAGCTGCTTACTTCAATAAGATTGAGTGTTTTTGCTTTAACCAGCAGCCTCTGGATGGTAAACAGCAAGCTCAAATGCCGTTGATTTTTTATATCGAACCGGGCTTGCCGGAGTCTATACACACGTTAACGCTGTCTTACACACTCTATAAACTTCCCCCTCCTACAGGCTCTTAGCCACTCAGGGAGAGAGATACAGACCAAGATTGGTCAGTAAGGAGAGAAATTATGAGTAACAAGCCAGGAATATATTATGTTCCCGCTCAAAGTAGCTGGCCGATCATCGGTGCATTTGCTCTGTTTTTGGTTGCTGTTGGCGCGGGCATGACCGTCCAGGGGACACAAAGTGACGGTGCAGTGGGAACCATTGGTGGCATTGTGCTAGCGGTGGGCTTCTTGTTCTTGCTTTACATGTTGGCTGGTTGGTTTAGTAATGTGATTACTGAATCACTGAATGGAAAATACAGCTCGCAAATTACTCGTTCTTTTCGCCAAGGAATGAGCTGGTTTATCTTTTCTGAAGTGATGTTTTTTGGTGCCTTTTTTGGTGCCTTGTTCTACGCCAGAATGATTTCTGTGCCTTGGTTAGGTGGGGCAGATAATAACTTCATGACTAACGAAGTCCTGTGGCCAACCTTCGAAGCGATGTGGCCACTCACACTGACACCGGGGGGAGAAACAACACAAGCTATGCCGTGGCAGGGCATACCCCTTACCAATACTATCTTGCTGCTATTGTCGTCTATTACGCTACATATGGCGCATATAAGCCTTGAACAAGACAAAAGAACGGCACTGATTGTTTGGTTAGAGATAACCATCGTACTTGCTGGCTTTTTCCTATATTACCAAGCGGTTGAGTATGTTCATGCTTATCAAGACATAGGGCTCACGTTGCAGTCCGGTATTTACGGTAACACGTTCTTCATGTTGACGGGGTTCCACGGTTTACACGTTTGTCTTGGGACTATCTTCTTGATCGTGCTGCTGTTCAGAATCGCTAAAGGTCACTTTTCGCCAAAGAACCATTTTGCCTTTCAAGCGGGCAGCTGGTATTGGCATTTCGTGGATGTGGTTTGGTTATGTCTGTTTGTGTTTGTTTACGTACTTTAGGCGCAGTGTGAACTCTTCGTTCGACTAATAAGGGCGAGGGTTTGGTGCTAGCCAACCCGAGCTGAGCGCAATAAGCAAAAGGACGACCACCAAAGCGGAGAACATGACTCGACGGCCTAAGTAATGACTCATGGGTTTGTCTCTTTTTTCAGGATTATCTGGGTCTTCACGAACCATTTCGATAAGCGCTTTTGCGAGGTTGAAGATAATGAAAAGCAGCAAAAGGACAAGCGTCAGTTTGAATAGAAATACGGTGGACATGGCACCTCCGGTTTCATCATTGTTGTTATCAAGACAATTATGGCTATCGAAACGGTTTTGGGTTGCAGTTGGTTTAACTGTGGTTGTGTTTTCTCTTTTGGTCAAACTGGGTTTTTGGCAGTTTGAGAGAGGGCAAGAAAAACAAGCATTGGAACAAGCCATTCTCGCGCGTGCGGATAGTGCGTACCAAGCACTAAGCGTCGTTCTTGAAGACAACGACTGGCGAGAGGAAAGTATCCTCGGGAAAAAAGTGGAAGTTAATGTTGTTCCTCAGGCGTTTCCCGTAATTTTGTTAGATAACCAAACGCATCAAGGCAGTGTGGGATATTTAGCATTTCAGATTGTATTGACGAGCGATGAGCCTAGTGCCTATGCGTTATTGGAGCTTGGTTTTGTCGAGGGAAGAGCAGATCGCTCAGTGTTACCAACGGTCACCAAACTCGATAATTCGACTTTCATCACAGGACGCCTGTACCGAAAATCTACTAATCCACTGAGCTCAGAGTTAATGCCGGAAGTTGGCGATGTTATTCGCGTGCAAAACCTAAACATCGCGCAATTGAATCAGCTACTGAATATTGAACTTATGCCCGCAGTCTTGCTGCCAGACAATTTAACTCGTTGGCCCTATGACTTTCCTTGGAATCCATTGCCACTCAATAGTGCCAAACATTTTGGCTATTCGATTCAATGGTTTTCGATGGCAGGTGTTTTCTTATTACTGACTTTAATTGTTTTTGTTCGTTGGCAAAAAAAGTTGCGTCACATGGAGGTGAAGCATGACATCTAAAGTAACCAAAGGACGACTAATGTTGATTGCGCTGGTTTGTACGTTCGCGCTTCCCGCTGTCATTGCAAAAGTCATTCTCACACAAGGGTGGTATCAAAGCGGAGTGACCAATAGAGGCGAGTTAGTCGAACCATACACGACGTTAGAGCAACTTGGTCAAGAGTCACCTCTCAAAGACCATGGTTGGCAACTCGCTTATGTATTGCCTAACGAATGCACTGAAGAGTGTAAACAGCAGCTTTACCTGCTTCAGCAAAGCCATGTTGCTTTAGGTAAGTATCAAGAGCGAGTAGTGCCAGTCGTTTGGCAGACTGAGCATTCAGATCCCATGGAAGTATCGATGTTAGCGATGCAAATGAATGAATTGGTTACCTCTAAAGTGAAACCTGGGCAAATGTTGATCGTTGATCCTCTTGGGCAGCTGGTGATGTCTTACTCGCCGAAACCAAATGAGGACTTAGTCCTATTGAATAAAGGTATGTTGGCGGACTTACGCAAGCTCTTAAAACTGTCACGAGTCGGTTAGAGGAAGTGCATATGAAATTAATTCAGTTGGTGAGATTCAGTTTGCTCCTAACTCTCGTGGTGATCATGTTAGGGGCATATACTCGCCTTTCAGATGCAGGGTTAGGTTGCCCGGACTGGCCTGGTTGTTATGGGCACTTTTCTGTGCCGCATCAAGAAGAAGACGTCATACGTGCTAACCTGAACTTCCCCGAGCGGGCAGTAGAGCATGAGAAAGCATGGCTTGAGATGATTCATCGCTATTTTGCAGGAACGTTAGGTTTAGTCATTTTTGCGATGGCAGCGATATCAGTAAGGTCTGAGCGTGTAAATTCAACCATTCCGATGTTGCTCAGCGTATTGGTGATTGGGCAGGCACTTTTGGGAATGTGGACAGTTACTCTTAAATTAATGCCCGTCATCGTGATGCTTCACTTGCTCGGTGGTTTTGTTTTATTGGCGTTACAGGCGATTTTTTACTGCCAATTAAAAGCGCAAAACAATCTCTATTTCTCTCCATCTTCTAGCTCTCTGAGAGGCTTTTCATTGTTGGTTTTCCTGGTTGTTTTGGTGCAAGTGCTCCTTGGAGGATGGACTTCGTCAAATTATGCTGCGCTGATGTGTACCACACTGCCGATTTGTGAGGGAGACTGGATGAGCCATCTCTCATGGAAAGAAGCGTTTTCTTTCTGGCAAACTGGATTCGAGAATTATGAATTTGGTGTCTTGGAGTATCCGGCAAGAATGACTATACACGTCACTCATCGTATAGGCGCTATTGTTACCGCCACCGTGGTATTGGCTTATAGTATTGGGCTTATGAGGCAAGATTCTCATCATTCACAGAGAATTGGAGGGTGGTTGTTATTCACTCTGGTGTGCCAAATTATGCTGGGTGTAAGCAACGTAGTATTTCAACTTCCTATCTATGTCGCGGTGGCGCACAACCTTGGTGCCGCTGTTATGTTGAGTCTCGTTTGTGTTAGCCAGTTTTACTTGTGGCAGGGTAAAACGGCTTGGAATTACACCGCGAAAGGAGTTCGCTATGAGTAAAGAAATCGCGCTGTCGTTAAATGGGCGAAAGCGACTAAGTTCCGTTTATTTGAAGTTAACGAAACCTAAAGTGGTGGCGTTAATGTTGGTGACGGCAGTAGTAGGTATGAGCTTAGCCCCGGTTGATGATTTCCCCTGGTTGCAGGCGGTAGTTGGCCTAACGGGGATTGGTCTGATGGCAGGGTCTGCGGCAGCGTTTAATCATCTAATTGACCGCCGAATTGATGCGAGAATGGCACGTACACACAAACGACCATTGCCATCGGGTGAGACTAAACCATCATCGGTGATAGCCTTCGCTACAGTTTTAGGTGTCTTAGGGTTTGTACTTCTCTATGCGATAGTCAACCCGCTGACGGCATGGTTGACTTTGATGAGTTTGCTCGGCTATGCGATGGTATACACAATGTACCTCAAACGTGCTACGCCCCAAAATATCGTCATTGCAGGGATTGCCGGTGCGATGCCGCCTCTTCTCGGTTGGACTGCTGTAACAGGGCAATTACATGCGAATGCCTGGCTGCTCGTAATGATCATTTTTATCTGGACGCCACCACATTTTTGGGCTCTGGCTATTCATCGTGTCGAGGATTACCGCAAGGTAGATATTCCCATGCTGCCAGTGACACACGGCATTGAGTACACCAAAACTTCTATTCTGTTGTATACGGTGCTATTGACTTTGGTTTGTGTCCTACCGGTTTTGGTTGGTATGGTCGGCGTGGTGTATCTTTTTGCCTCGCTACTCCTCAATGCTGGCTTTATGTACCATGCATGGAAGCTAAAATATGCACCAGAGCCAAATACCGCGATGGAGACGTTTAAATTCTCTATCTATCATCTTTTGGCGTTGTTCATTGCATTGCTTTCGGATCACTATATTGGTTATTAACCTTTCTTAAAACAGAAAACGCCGCGTGGTTCGCGGCGTTTTTGGTTTTGATACTTTGGCTTTAAGACAAAGCTTTCTAGATTTATTGAATTTCTAGCAGTTCAACATCAAAGATCAAAACACTTGCTGGTGGAATTGGGCCAGAGCCACTCTTACCATAGCCAAGCGTGCTTGGTACGAAAAGGCGGATTTTCTCACCTTCTACCATGTATTGTAGACCTTCTTGCCAGCCTTTAATGACTTGGTTAAGACCAAATGAAATCGGCTCACCACGATTAACAGAGCTATCGAATACCGTGCCATCAATCAAGGTGCCGTGGTAGTGTACTTTTACTTTACTTGTTGCCGTTGGGTGAACCTCACCTTCGCCTTTTTCAAGAACCATGTATTGAAGGCCACTTTCTGTTGTGATGACGCCTTCTTTTTTCGCATTTTCTAGTAAGAATGCTTGGCCTTTGGCAAAGTTTTCATCTGCTACTTTATGGTTTGTCCAAGTACGGTAAATGAAAAAGCCCGCCAAAATAAAAATAATAAGAGGAAACAAAAATTTAGACACGTAATCTCCTTGTCTATTTAGGTTGTTTTAGCAAAAAGTTGATGGTTTCTGCCATGGCTTCAACGCTGTCATGACCACCAGTAATCACTTGATATTTTCCGTTTACGATAAAGGCTGGAACGGAGTTAATTTGGCCGCGAGTCGTGATCGCTTCTGCCTTAGTGATGTACTCAAACAGCGCTTTTTGCTGTGCTTCATCTAAATGGTAAGGGCTGATAAGGTTGCGAGACTCAAAGGCTTTCTCTACGGCGATTTGGCGTTCCTCAGCCGTTGCATCGGCACCCATTTGCACAGCAGTAAAAAGATCCGCCATAAACGCTTTATCTGGTGTTGATTCAAGCTGCATTACGGCAGTATAGAAGATGATGGCGCTCACTTGTGCACTTTCATTGAACGTTACATGCATTTTTTCAACGCTTTGATCGGTCAATGATTCAATTTGAGGGACAAACTCTTCCATTGAGCGGCAGTGGCCACAAGTTAAAGAGAATGCTTCAGTCAGGGGAGCTAAATCATATTCTTCAAGGGATACTGGCAAAACTTCGTATTGTTTGCCTTGCTGAGGCTGACTCTTGCCGCTATCGCATGCCGACAAAGCCATTACGGCAACAACAACAGCAAAGCCTTTCGATATGGTTTTTAACATAGTAGTGCTCTAAATGAGAAATTTGCGTTAGTTTATCGGTTAACGATAGTGACTAAAACCATTAAATAACAATAAAATGAGACCATTGGTAACAGACTTTGCCTGACGTATGGGCTGTAAGGGTAGGGTATTTTAGTGTTGCTTTTTATTTGAGAGATGATTTTGCATTGACTCCAGTGGCATGAACGCTGCATAGACAAACCAATCGGTGGACAAAAGCGCTAAAGATTCGGCGTGTTTTGTCGACACAATGAACAAGAGTTTTTCTACGTTGGTAATGGTATGAAGCATTGGTTTTTAATTGTTTGTGGCATTCTGGCCGGGTGCAGCAGCCTCGATCAAGATATGGTCCCTGGTGGGAACATTTTAGATACAGCTCCTAAATCAAACACTGAGCTGAGACACCCAGAGTGGGGATACCCGAGCGCATCCAATGTGGCTTCTTCCCCTCGTTCATATCAAACGGCGAGGGCGTCAGTAAAAAAGTCGCAAAACGTGACCTCTCTGGAAATGTTCCTGAGCAGGCATAACATTCCTCACGAGACGCTTAGTGGTGGTCACCTGATGATACGTTTGAAAGAGCAAGTGCATTTTCAAACGGGCTCTGCACGGTTATCTGCTCAATCTCAAGATTGGATTCGAAACATTGGTCACTATCTGGCTGGAAGAACTGATGTTGATGTCGTGATTGATGGTCATGCGGATAGTACGGGAGCTGAAAGTTTCAACGACACGCTATCTGAAAAGCGAGCTCGTGAAGTAGAAAAACAACTATTGGCGACGAGTATTCCACGTCAACGAGTGTTTTCTAGAGGCTTCGGAGAGTATGTACCGAAGTGCAGCAATGCGACAGCAAGTGGTAAAGCTTGCAATCGGCGCGTAGAGCTAACATTGATCGTGGATGAATAACACAGACGTTGGGCGGTAATCTTCGTTGTGTTGTTCTCGCATACTCGTTATTTGCTTAGTGGAGTTTAAGTTCGGAGTTGAGCAAGAAGACTGAATAAGGAAAGCTCGCACGGCAACATTTAGCTAGAAAAAATAGAAAAGAGGCACCGTTAGGTGCCTCTTTTACATCCGCCAATGTTCATAGGGGGAACTTAGGCAAATTCTTTTTCAACGTAAGCGACGATGTCAGATGACTCGTATAACCACTGTGTTTCGCCATCTTTTTCGATACGAAGGCAAGGGACTTTAACTCGCCCACCACCTTGCTCTAGTTCAGCTCGATGAGTAGGATTATTTTTTGCATCACGTAGCTCAATGTTCACCGATTGACGTTTCATTGCACGGCGGACCTTTACGCAAAAAGGGCAGGCTTCAAATTGGTAAAGTGCGTATTGTTTCGCTTTTTCATCAATACGTTGCTGTTCTTTTGCGGTGCGCTTAATACCACGAGGTGAGAACACCGCGTTCAGCAATAAGATAACCTTGCCTAAAATCCAACGGATAAACTTCATAATGATCCCTTGATGTTCATTGGGTAACTGTCCTTTAAGAATGCAATCATGATGCTTGTTGCACTGAGCGTGAAGTCTATCAGTTGTTTGAAATGGATAAAACCATGTATTTTATGCGGAAAATAGACGTTTAAACCAACCCCAAAAGCCACTTGCTGAAGCCGGACGGGCTTCCTTACCTTGATAAAAACTTTGCATGAGTTCGGTTCTGAATGCATCAACGTCCATGCGTTTTATGACAAGCTCGTGCTGCAATGTATTTTGAGTCTGCTCAGCATGATCGTGCGCCAAGCTGAAATCCATATTTAAATAGCCTTGCGTGTATAACCAAAGGTGGGTGACTAAGATTAGGTCTTCAGCAGATTGGTTAGTAAACTTATCCGCGTGCTCATTACCCAAGGAGTCAGTCAGAACTTGCTGCATACGCTGGGTAGAGTGAGCATGTTGCTCGTAGTTAGCACTTGCTTCAATATGTGATTTGGTCAAAAGGCCAAGCAGGTGAAGAGTAGGTGCTGTTGTGGGTTTGTTCTCACAGACTTTTGTAAATAGTTGTGACTGTTCTTTTAACCAACGTCGCTTTGCTGCTTTATGTTCTTTAACAAAGGGGATTTCTTCAAATCCCATCTCTTGACTCAGTTCACTAAGAGACGTCATGGTTTTTTAGTTCCTTCACCGTTACTTCGATATGCTGATCATTGATATCAACAAAAATTGAGCTGCCAGTAATCATAACAGAAAGGCTAGTACCTCGGTCAAGGTGCTGACAAATCAAGTCGATAGCGTCATAGTCAAAGCTCTCTACGTTGACGGGAAGCATTGAGAACTTTCCTGACATTTTGTCCCACCAGACAGCCGCTTTGGTGTTATAAGTGTAAACTTTTACATGCTTTGCTAGGCGAGAAGCTTTCTTAATTCTGTCTGGTTCTGGTTCGCCAATTTCAATCCAGTGAGTAATGCTTTGATCATCGCCAACATGCCATAAATCAGGCTCTTCAATCGTAGAGAGTCCTTTTGTAAACTCCAGATTGCTTTGAGCATTTAAACAGTAAGCTAGAATGCGAGCCAACATTCTTTGCGGCTTTTCAGAAGGGTGAAGGGCGATAGTTAGATTCTTAGAATCGTAATAGTCATTATTCATATCGGAAATGGCGATACGAAATTTGTAAATGGTTGGTTTAAGAGCCATAGATTTATATCGTTTTGTTGGCAAAATAAGTTTTAGGCAAAAAAATAGCCAGCTTTAAAAGCTGGCTATCGTATCAAATTCTTTAAGAATTAAAGTACTTTGATTTGCTCTGCTTGAGGGCCTTTTTGACCTTGAGAGATAACAAATTCTACTTTCTGGCCTTCAACTAGAGTACGGAAGCCGTCACCAGTGATTGCAGAGAAGTGAGCAAATACGTCAGGACCGTTTTCTTGTTGAATGAAACCGAAGCCTTTAGTTTCGTTGAACCACTTAACTGTGCCAGTAGCTGTGTTAGACATGTCTATTTCCTAAATATCTAAATAATGTAATCTTTCGCCTCAACGGCGCTTATAGCGTGGAAAAATAAATTGCTATTGCGTACCACAGGACGACGGGTTACAAGTAATCCAACGAAATGTGAAAACAAAGAACTTTCTTTCTAGCCGTGTTTGAGTCTAGGTTAATTCCACGAAGAGTCAACATATATTAGTGCTTTATGGACAAATATTTGTATTTAGTCACTATTTAACCAGCATGTTTTTGATTAAACTTCAAATAAATGACGGTGATGTGAAGTTTTTTAGCATAAAATTCAACTAAATCTATAAATTTGACTTATTTATATAATTATTGTCCAATCTGGTTCGACCATTAAGGAGGATTTATGGCAAAGCGTAAAATCAGTCCTCAACCGAGTGGCTCACAACATGAGACCGACTTCGGCAGAGGTGAAATCAAAGACAACGCGTTAAAAGCGGTTGTTACCAGTCAGCTGTTCCAAACACGAGTCGTTAAAGCGAAAAAAGGTAAAGGTAGCTTCAGCCGTAAAATGAAGCATAGAGGCAAAGAGCCCTATTCAAAGTTCTCCCCAAGGTGGATTTTGAATAGGGCTTTTTTGTTGGTACTAGGTGTTTGCAAAACTGATGATATTCAATTTTTAGTACCAGATAAGTTTTCCTAATTTATCATGTACTGCTTCAACTGCTTCAACTGCTTCAACTGCTTCAACTGCTTCAACTGCTTCAGCGAGCTAGGCGTTGAAAGTACCAATTAAGTACTAAAACTTACTAAGTTAGATTCATATCAATAAGCGTCACTTCCTGTCTTATGCAACTCTACTATATCTTTAGTCTAATCAAACAGCCGAGATTATGGTTTAAAAAGACTGGTGAGAAGTAGGTATGTCATCGACGAGTTATGGTACTTATGGTTGCAAATGTAAAAAAGCGTGTGCTTCTTTATTACTACTGTGGCTGTCCATTTGTCCGATGGCGCATGCACACAAGTCAGAGTCTCATTCTTTAATTGTTGCTAACTCCAAAGCGTGGAAGCCGTTCTCTTACCTTAGCCCAGATGGTGAACCTAAAGGTATTTTAATCGACTTTTGGAAAGAGTACGCGGCGAACAACCAAATCGACGTTCAGTTTCTCCTTTTGGATTGGGATGCTTCTTTACAAGCCGTAAAAGAGGGTAAGGCTGACTTTCACGGAGGACTTGTCTACTCGCCCGAAAGAGCGAAGTATATGGACTTTGGCGCAGTCATAATGCCTATCCAAACCAAACTGTACGTAAATAAAGATGTACTTTCGGTTGATATCAGGAGTGTTTTAACTGGCGAAATGACGCTGCCAATTGGCGTTGTTAAAGGAAGTTACGAGTCTGAGTTTGTTCAGACGAATTATCCGAATGCACCTATCGCAGAATACATTAACAATGATTCGATGATACAAGCCGCCGTCGATAAAAAGGTGCTGTACTTTGTTGCAGACCTGCAAGTTGCTAACTTTTATATGGCAACCACGCCGGGAGCGGGTATGTTTGTCCCGACAATTAGCTTATATAGTAAAGATCTTCGGATTGCAGCAGGAATGCACAGTGCAACTTCCATTTTAGAGGTATCAAGAGCGTTTGAAAAAGTCATCGATACGGATCGTGAGCGGATCCTCACCCGTTGGAGTGTGGTGAAAACGGTTTATCCACTTTATCTTTTCCCTATTGCTATTTTCATTATGGCGGTTGCAACGCTTTATCATATTTTTGCCCTCAAACGTATGGTTGCTCTTCGGACAAGGCAGTTAACGATTGCCAATCAGCAATTGCTAGAGATGACGTTGACGGATTCTCTCACAAAGCTATACAACCGTAGACACCTGATTGAGCAATTGGCGCTACTGAATCATTTGAAGCGAAACTTAACGGTGATGGTGTTTGATATTGATGATTTTAAATCAATCAATGATCGATATGGCCACCTTGCTGGAGACCGAGCAATAGTTGCCATCGCAGAAGCCGCTAAGTCGATGACTGATGACCGAATGACATTGGCGAGAATTGGAGGAGAAGAGTTCGCACTCGTTACGTCTTCTCTGTCAGAGCGAGAAGCGCTCAATTTTGCCAATATGCTTTGTAAAGCCGTTTACGATCAGCCTGTTATACTGGGCGGACAAGCAATTCATTTGAGTATCAGTTTGGGCTGTGCTTACTATCCTGAGTTTACCCACATCGTGAGCTTGCAAGATGCTGACGAGTTGATGTATCAAGGTAAGTCTGAAGGAAAGAATCGTGCAGTTTTCCAAGTTATAACAGACTGTCAGCTTCAACCTGCGCTTCGTCAAGTGAATTAGGTCTCGCTAATTCAACTGATACTTCAAACCATCCTCAAGCCTCAAAGTTTTAGTCAGAGTAAGGTGGTAAGCGTTGACGATCACGTTGCGTTGTTTTCTTTGAGGCCAATTTGCGTACAAATACTATCACTTTCATATATATAAACCCCCGCTTGCTCACGTTTTTATCATAGAAGCAGTAATTGTTTTAAAGTGATAAGTGATTTCTTGGTAAAGATCAGAACCCCTGTCTACACTCAGTGTAAAGTAATGCATATAAAGCATGATGCATACGGTGTTGTACAAAAACAATTAAAGAAGATAAGAAATAAGTTGGCTTGAGAAGGACGGGGAATGAACAACGAATGCTTTGCTAGGTTCCGAGCTGTCACGGATGAACTGTCAATGAAAGAATCGTTGTCAGTTGGGAAAGACCCTTATGCTCACTATCTCAAAGATATTGTGGGGATTGATTTGTTGTCTCGTGAAGAGGAGTTGCATTACGCCAAACTTAATCGAGCTGGTGATGAAGAAGCGCGCGAAATGTTGATTGAGTCTAATCTTCGACTTGTTGTGAAAATCGCAAAAGGCTACCTCAAACGGCCAGGCAATAACTTTACTCTGCTCGATTTAATAGAAGAAGGTAACATTGGTTTGATAAAAGCGGTCGATAAGTTCGATCCTGAGCCAGGCTACCGTTTTTCTACTTATGCGGTATGGTGGATTCGCGAGAATATAGAAGCGGCATTAATGAACAATGGCCGCACGGTACGTTTACCTGCTCATGTGTGCAAAGAGATAAATAGCCTGGCTTTAAAAAAGCTCGATGCGTCAAAAAGTGAGAGCAAGGAGTTGTCTATTTCTGAACTCTCACGCTGCTCAGGGGTGAAAGCAGAGCGTATAGATGAACTTGTTGCTCTTAGTGGTTTTATTGATGTATCGACCACTGCGGACCTTCATCGTGTTCCATTTGTTCTTGAACTGTGTGAAAGTGAGTATACGCCAGATCCACAACAAGACTGTGAAAACCAGTGCTTTACTCAAGCTATTGAAAATATTATTAAAACCTTGCCAACTAAGTTGCAGAAAGTCTTAATCCATCGATTCGGATTATTTGACCAGAGAGTGAAAACCTTGTCGGAAATAGGCCTGTTGTTAAACGTGTCTAACGAGCGTGTTCGTCAGATGCAGATAGAGGCGGTTGAACGCGTGCAGAAACGTCTCCGGTTCGATGGTTGGGTTTAAGATTTTTAGCCCCTTATCCTAGCCGATTAATTTACTGGCTTGCTACTCTGTTCTTCCGTAAGTAACAGCAGCTCAAGCTGTGCTTTAGCTGCTGCCTCCAATCTCCATACACTCAATAATCGGTTAAGTGCTGCGCGATAAGTACGACTTTTGAGTAAAAAAGCGAGCGTACTTGTGTAGTTGTTTACGACTTGCGCTTGTGTCTCGACTAATGCGGTTTTGTTTTCGATGTCGATGTGTTGAAGGTTAAAGTCAGGAAGAAACGCACACTCATACCATACCTCTACAATTTCACGAATTTCGAGTTCTTCTTCAGGCACGTCAAAGTCTTGTAACTGGTAGTTTTCTGGTATCGTTGATAAATAAACCACATCCAATTTGTCTGCAACAAATGTATACATCGGATTCCTTAGTGTACGCGCTTACAGAGTAAATAGTCTCATCGTTTACATTTTTGTCAATGACCGTGCTCAATTATGAATGATGAACCACACCACATTCCGAACTTAACTTAGACTTTTTAAGTACTTATCGGTTAACCCGAAATACTTCAAGTTGCCATCTGGCTCCAAGACTAAGCTCATATTGGAAGTAGAGATCATGCCCGGATCATTCGTTGAGAAAATAACGGTCTTATTGAGTAGTTTGTCGCTGAATAACCGCTTGAAGTAGTGCGAGTTTTCTTGCTCTGCACCATTAAATGGCTCGTCAATGATAATCAAAGATTGTTCGCAGTTACCTAGCCCTAATGCGAGCCGCAGTCTTTGTTGAATACCATTTGGTAAACTTTTACAGATATCAACGCTCAATTGAGTGTCCAGGCCTTGTGGCAACCATGTATCGAGCTCAAAGAAACTCACCATTTCACGCATTTTTTCTGTTGGGATTAACCCATTATGCAAGATGAAGTTAGTCTCCAAGGAGCCTTCAAAAATATGCAGGTTAAACGGGATGTAGTTAATCGAGGTTCGATAGCGGTAACTGTTGAATTGTTTGATGTTATAACCGTCCACCGAAACTGAGCCTTGATAGCGTTCCTCTAGCCCAGCGATAATAGAAATGAGCGTCGTTTTACCGCAACCTGTTGGTCCACAAATCACAACTTTTGCGCCCGGTGGAATTTTAAAACCAAGATTAGTTAAGCCTGTTGCCGCACCACTATAACGATGGCTCACACCAGAGCCGACGATACTACCTTGAAATAGGCGAATAGGGGGGCTTTTCTCTAACGTTAGCTTATCGTCATTCATCGCCATAAGGTTGTTGATTTGCGCAGAAGACGCCTTAATGGATTGGAACTTAGAAATAGAGTTGTAGATGCCCATAATAGGCCCCAACGCCTTCCAGACTAAAATTACGGTAGCAAGCATTGCACCTGCATCGGAGGTGCCGTCCATCACGCCGATAACGGCCGCGACGATACTTGCGGTACCAATAACCTGAATCAAACTCCCGCCTGCTGCCTGAACCCTGCTATTAGTCACTGAAACATGTTCTGCATCGCTGGTGCTTTGTAAATGCGATGCGCTAAAGCGGGACTGGATAACACGCAATAATGGCAAGCCTTGGATGGTTTTTATACCACGAAGAATCTCATTCCATTGGTAAGAAACCATGGCGTTGGCGCGAGAGCTCTTGGACGTGGCTTGCGAGTAGATGTAACGAGAATAAACACAGAACACCAACATTAGAATCAACCCCGCCATAACGACTAGCGCTGCGGTACCAGACATAAGAGCAATGGCAATAATGAATACGATAACAAACGGCATGTCGAAGTAGCTTAATGTTGACTCTGCGGTTACCAAACGGCGGAAAGTGTCGATGTCCTTCAATCGTGCTAACTGAGAAGAGACACCAGCGGTAGATGTCATCGAATAAGGAAGCCACAACAGTTTGGATATTACGTTTTGAGAAATATGCACCGCCAAATCCTTTCCTGATGTGGCGATGATGTTGACCCGCATTTTCTTGAAAAAGTATTCCGAGAACCCAACAATCACAGCAAATAACGTGAGCCAATAAAGCGTGGCTTGCGAGCTAGAGGTTAAGGCGAAGTTGTACACACTCATAATAAAAAAGGGCTGGAGTGTGCCGAGAATGCTGACCACGAAGCTGAGAATAATCAGGCTTTTGAGTTCATTGTTGTAGCGATAAAACGCGTATTTAATCCAGTTGCTGCGGTCTTGAGATTCAGGTGGTGGCTCTCGGAACAAGCGCGAGTATTCGCTGATAGAGACCAACAAGCATGGCTTTTTGCAGAGCGGGTATTCAATGGTGTTGTTATTGGTGTAATCAAACAGGATCAGCTTGCCGTCTTTGGTGCCCAAGAAAATCGCAGTGAGGTTTTCTATCTCGATAAAACAAGGATGAGGGTGCCCCTCGATGTGCTCCAACGTTTTTAATTTGGTGACGTCACAACGGTAACCAAGGCGCTCAATCGTGGCAATAAAACTGTCACTGTCTTTTGGTTTAGGGATAAAAGCGTCGCTGAGGATAGAAGGTGTGCCTTCCCATTCAAGCGCAATGAGGGTGTAAGCTAAACCACGAATTAAAGGTGACTGACTGTATCGTTCATCATAACTGCGTGCCTCAAAGTCCAACAAGCGCTGAGGGACATTATTAAAATCAACCAAAATACTCATTGGTCACCTCCGGTAAGTTTGACGCGTTTGAGGCGATGATTGAGTTTGTCCATCTTATTGCTGACGATGATGAGTATTTTGTCGTTGGCGCGATACGCAGTACTGGTCAAAACCAATCGAGCAAAGTCGTCGTCATAAACACAGTCGATATCGTCGAAGATCAACACTCGTTTGTTTGCAAGCAAGGCACGCACTAGCAGCAAGGCATAAGCAACTTGGCGCGAGAATGGATTGCGTAAATGTCCTTTAAGTTCGGTGTAAAAACCAGCAGGAAGGGCATCGATTTGTGCTTTGATGTTCATGGTTTCGCAAAGCGCAAATGCGGTGTTGTTTAAGCTCGGGCGAAAACAAGTCAGGTTGTCGATGATGGTGCCTTCGACGAATGAGCTGGTTTTGTCGACCATCAGTACGCTATTGCGCCAGACGTTGTAATTAACGTCATCAAGCGGTGTTTCGTTGATTTGGATATCGAGCTTGGCGTCGGTGTTTTGCCGCGTAATGCAATTCGCGAGGTGGGTTTTGCCTGCGCCGCTTTTCCCTGTTAGCAAGTAAGCCTGACCGCGTTCAAACTCGATGCGTTGCTTTTCCGAATACTTCACCGATATACGCTCGACTTCTGTCGTGTCATTTTGTTGTTCTACAGATGCAGCAAGTTCAAGCAGTTCGGCGATACGTTGAATATGAAGCTTGTTCAACTCCCAGCGGCTCACCGTGCGCATCACTTGTTGGTATGGGGCGAAGTAGCGGTTGGTAAGCATGATGATGGCTGCCATGATGCCTTGGCTAGATTGCATGTTGATAACTGCCGTTGCTAAAACTACCACCACACAAGCAATGGAGAGCTGTTGTATGAGCGACAAGATAAGGCTGAAGTTTGATTCGATTTGCTCGTATTTGATGTTCTCGACTTCACGCTCTTCCACCATTTGTGTCATCAAGCTCTCAACGCGATATTCCATATTGCGCGCTTTGATATCGAGTGGGCTAGAGATGATCTCGATGATTTTTGAGGTGGTTAAGCCTTCGATGTCGGATTTGTTTTCTAGGCTGTTGATTTTTTGCTTGGAAAGACTGAGTGCGAACACGGCCAAAATGATGGAGGCGAGCAAGATGGTCACCCCTGCCCAGATGTTGATCAGACCGATAATCAGAATGGTCAGTATGCTGACGGCAAGGTTGATCAATGCCCGTACAGATTCTCCGCCAAAGAAGGATTTAATCTCAGGAATGGTGGCAATACGCTCTAGGTATTCACCGGGTTCTAGGCGACGAAATTTTGATATCTCAGCCAAACAGATGGATTGAAACACTTTGTTGGTTAAGTTGGTTTCGAACTGCTTCATGATCACCGACGAAATCTTCTCTTCCTGATTCTTTAAGTGATAGTCGAGGAAGATGGTGATCAAGATAATGGCAAACAGAAGAAACAGCGTGTCTTTAGCTTGGTTAGGTAAAACACGGTCAAAGATAATCAAAATCGAAAAGGGCAACACTAAACCAAACAGTGTTGAGATGACCGTTGAGAAAGTCAGATAACACTTGTCAGCAAAGTTAATCTTCTGGGAAAAATGCTCAGTTTGCATTGCGACCTCCTTTCTTAATAGATGGTTTGGAGAGAAGGTGTTTTGGAACTAAGTCTTGATTGCTTCTGCCTTCGATATCACTCATCAACTGCATGATGCTTTCGATGGATTGCACCGAAAGCATGCCTTTGATTTGCTCTAGATTGATCGATTCAATGATGTAGTCATAGCGCGCGCTCTCGTAATCACGTAGTGCGCTAAACAGTTTACTTTCCGCTGCCAGTAAGTCGGTAATGGTTCGCGTACCAAGCTGGTAAGCGCGTTGAATGCCTTTGTAGGAAGCGTAGTTGGCTCGGATGATGTTCTCGTAACTGCTAATAGCACGGGAGAAGTCATTAATGTTGAGCACCGAGGTGTTAACGCTATTGCGAGTCGTGAACAACGAATCTTGGTAAAGTAGCTCCGTTCGCTCGATAGCCGTCGACGATTTTTGATAACCGTAGTAATCCGAACCACCGGAGAAAATCGGCACATTCAAGTTCAAGCCGACGCTGGTGGAGTTACTGTCCCCTGTTGCGGTTGGGTCGGTTCGGTCATAGTTGTTCGCATCGTCGTAACGGTAACTGGCAGAGAGCGACACGGTCGGAACGAAGTTTGAACCGCTTTCTTTCAAGCCTCTTCGGCTGCGTTCTACGGTTTTCTTCGCAACCAATAAATCGTTATTGAGCTTCAAAGCTTGTTCAAGAATCGCGCGTTGTTCGGATTCGCTGATTTCCGCCAAGGGCACGCTTTCGTAGATGTCCTGCGATGGGGTGACTGGATATTGAACTTGAATTTCCAAACCGTTCAAAATTACGCGTCGGTCTTTCTCTAAGGTTCTTAAGCGATTGGCAATGCCTTCTTTCTGAGCAATCACCTCATACAACTCGCTCGCCGCAGTGTTGCCAAGCTCCACGTTGCGACGCATTTGGCGTTCACTTGTTTCAGATGATTTAAGCTCGACTTTGGTGGCTTTGATTTGCGCGTTGTTTTTCAGGTACTCGAAATATTGCGTCGCGATTTCAGAAATGGTGCTCTGGATTTTGTTCTCGTGTTTGATTTCTTCAATGTTGAAATCAAGCTTCGCGGTGCCGTATTTGAAGATGTCGCCAAGGTTAAACACCGATTGAGATAAAGACACGCTGTAGCTGTTTGAGTTGTAGCTTGAACGCGTATCCGGTGTTCCCGTTAATATGGTTTCGTTTTCATTCCATGTGGTATCAGCGGCACCGTTTAAAGAGGGCAGAAACTTAGAACGGCTAATGTCGATGTTGTATTCGTTTTCTTCCACGCCTTTGTCACTAGCGCGCAGAGATAAGTTGTTTTCCAAGCCGAGTTTGACCGCCTCAAGCAAGGTGGTCGCCATTGCTGAAGGAGCATTGCTCAATGTTAGCGCTGCCAATACGCAGCTAGTTAAGTTTCTGTACCGCCACATACTTGTTGATCACCTTGATGATTTCGTCGTTTTTATAAGGTTTGCTGATCACGTAATCCATTCCAGCTTCGATACAAGCTTGGTGTTCATTACTGCTGGTCAATGCTGTCGCACCTATAATGGTGCAAGGGTGTTGTCCGCTCTCTTGTTCGTATTGTCGAATGCGTTTGGTTGCTTCAATACCGCCCATGCCAGGCATGATGCAGTCCATAAAAATGATGTCCGAGCGCTGATTCATGAAGTGCTGAACAGCGTCTGCGCCATCGCCAACGGTGTCGGCTTCGTATTCTTGCTTGCTCAAAATACGTTTGAGTAGAATCTGTTGAACACGGTCATCTTCCACAATCAGGAATGAGCTGTTCTCCATCTGTTCTTCAGAGGCTTCAGCTTCCATGATTGCTAATAGGTTAGGGATGAACTCATACGGAATCGCAGGGGAGTTCAGAATCTTGTCGACAAAGGTATGGCTCTCTTGTGCTTGCTGAGTGCTAGTGACTGAAAGCAACAACTTGGTGTTCGGGTGATTGCGCAGTTGCGATTTCACCGTTTTGCTCAGTGAGGGCAGCTTGTTTGGCTCGAACGTGTCGGTCAGCATGATGGCATCGTATTCGCCAAAGGTTTTTGCAGCAGAGAAGAGTTCGTTCGGCGTTCGAATTGGCGTGATCTCCAAGCCCAAGTTGACTAACATTTTGCTCATCACATCAATGCGCAGCTGAGAGTTGGCACATAGTAATAGGCGCTTATTGTCGAAGCGAGTTTTCTCGGTGTGGAAGCTTTTGGCTTTCAAATCGAGCTGAATTTGAAAACGTTCCTGATTGCCTGATTGATACCAATGGCTCTCGTAATAGCCATAATCTTTCAACACGCTTTTCGCCAAATCGTCTTTGGTTGCAGTGTGCTGTTTATGGTCGCTCCAGTGTAGGGTATTGAGCTTGGCAAGCGGCACATCCAGCGTGGTTAAGAAGTTTAGATTGATGGTCAGGCGGGTATTTTCAATGTCTGACGCCGCACCTGATTCAATGGTGACAAACAGTTTCTTGTCGGCTTTGAGTTGGATGGCATTTGATAGCTGAAGGAACAACACCCAGAATAAGCTGGTGGATTGTCCTTCAACACGGTTTGGTAGGTTATCCGAGATAAAGCAGTCTAGCTCACCTTCATTTCGCTGCACTTTTGAACTGATGTGAATCATCAATTCAGACAGTACATTCAGCAGTGAAAACTCTTTCGATTTGCTCTCGGTCCCTTGTGAAATGAGTCGGTTGTAGTTCTCTGCCAATTCAGACAGGGTATTGGCAGCCGAGGTTATATCTTGCGCCATCAACACTCCGCTCTCATCGGTCTCTTGAACGAGATATTGCACGCCGCCGTTAATGGTGTTGGTGATGCCACGAATCTCGTAACCAATCAGAGCATAGAGCTGCTTGTAGAGATCGTTATTGCGTTTTTGCTCTTCGAGTTTGCTGAAAATCAGTTTTAGGTGTGAGTAGATCTGACGCTGCTTAGGATTGATGCTCACTTCATTCAGCAACTCTTCCAACCTTTGTAAATCCAGTAGTTTGAGTTCTTGATAAAGCTCATCGAATTCTTGGTCAATGTCACGCTCATTCGAGCTGGATTTTTTCAGTTTAAGGATTGCCACCAAGTTCGATAGCACTGCGATACCAACCAGTACGACAACGACCACAAACAACCAAATGAAGAACTCGTTTTTCTCCATCATTAGGTCGCTCGCATGGTTGTTAAATATGGTCCGGTAGTTGTCGTCCATTTGCAGGTAGTTATTGGTGAGCGAGAGGTACAGTGCCAACACATCGTCGCGTGTTTTTTGGCTGTCTGAGAAGCGATTGATTGCCAGTTCAAGCTGCGTGTATTCGGTCGCGCCCACCAAGCTAAACTCGGTTTTGTTGAGTGACGCGAGCGACTTAAATTGGTCAATTTCGTCTTTCAGAACCTCAAAATCAAGCTCTGTTGTACTGCAATAACGTGCGCTTAAACAGCGTTGAAGCGTTTGAATATCAAACTCGATAGTTTGGTTGAGCTGTTGAGCTTGAACCAACAGAGGCGCGTTTTGCACTTTCTCGACTGAATCCACTTTTTCCCAAGAGATATACAAATAAAAGGCGAGGGCAGCCAGCATCAAGCTGAAAGCAATGCTTAGGCGCATAACAGGAACGGAAATATTGTAAGAAGGTTTGCTACTCATCCATCACCTCTCATCGAATGCGTCTTCGATAGCCGACATAACCGGCTTCGCTGCGTATTCGATAACCCGGCGTGAGCCTGTTTTTACATCTGCGGTAAACTCCATATAGGGGGACAGCTTGTATTGTGTGCCTCCGCGCTCTAGATAGTTTTGACTGATTTGGATTTCCGCGAGATAGAATTCAGCGTCTTCTTCTTCATAAGAAGAACGGCTGATCGATGCAATTCGACCTTCCAAAAATCCGTATTTGGCAAAGTTGTAGGTATCCATCTTCACTTTGACCGCTTGTCCGATTTCTACAAAACCCATGTCTTTACGCGGGATCTTCGCCTCTCCGTGAAGGGCGTTATTGATCGGTGCAATGTCCGCGATGCTTTCACCTGGCGGTATCACAGCGGAGCGGAAGTTGAAGTGCACTTTATCTACTACACCGTCAATAGGGGCGTAAACCACGAGGCGATCCACTTTATCTGAGTGTTGAGGACGTAATATACGCTTCAACTTTAAGTCCTTGTTTGCTTGAATGATTTGTGCTTGATACTCGGCATTACGATTCTCCACCAAGTCTCGGTACTGCTTCTCTAGTTTGTCGAGTTGGAAGCGCTCATTCATGACCGACTCATCAAGGTTTTCAATCTCACGCACCATGTTTGACTCTTGAACCTGCATATTCAGAACATCGACGTAAGACGCCATTTCCTCTTTGTACAAGGTGTTCTTAATATTGAGCTGCTTGCGTATCAAGGAGAGCTGGTTCTCGGAGCTTTTACGGCGCTTGAGCATTGAATCAATAAGCGAATTCTTATGTTGGATATCGTGAGTGATCAACTCTTCATTGGAACGGTTTTTAGAAAATTCTTGCTGCCAGGTATTCATGTTTACCTGAACCAATTCTGGGTATTTTTCGATGTAGGCAGAAAAATCGGGTTCCACCATATCGCGCAGGCTTTCGTAACGAATCTTGTCTAGCTCAAGCTGAATGATCTCTGTGTTTACCGTATCAAGTTGAGTGTTTCTATCCAGAGAGCGAAGGCGTGCAATAGGCTGACCTTCATAAACCACTTCGCCTTTGCGCACTAGCATTTCTTCTAGAATACCGCCTTCAAGGTGTTGCACTTTTTCGATGTCAGATTCGAGCAATAGCTCACCGCGCACCGACACCACAATGTCGATACGAGCCTGAGATGCCACGGCGATAGCCACCATGGAAAGCAAAAAGATAACCAGCAAGGTTTTGTGTACGCTGGTCATTGCACTGGCTAGCACGATTGTATCGTCTGCTGTTACCTTCGAAGCTTCGTTGTTCGAAACGAGCGCCTTTTTGAGGTGATGTTCTATTTGCTTATTACTCATGAGCCACCCCTACGATTCACTACCTGTGCGGCTATCGATTGAATTTTCGATTTTTAACAGCTGGCTAATTTGTTTGTTTACGTTGTTAAGCTCGGTTTTAACATCCTCAATCAATTCATTAGGAGCAGGGAAATGGTGTTTGTTTAAGTGTTCAAGCTTTGCCAATTTTGGTGGTAAGTCGTCATCACATAACAAGACGAGAATCGTCTTTAGTCTTTTTGAATAACATCTGAGTGCTTCAAAACGGTTTTGTTTATGCAGCATCTCAATATCAATCCCTGCGTCACTGAAATCTTGGTAAAAATCGCCTAATAGCAATTGCAGCCCTTTATGGCTGTTGTCGACTGAGCGCAACAGATTTGTCATATTTATCATTATCCCACCGCACTAATTGCTTTAATGACAACAAGTAAGGATCTTTATACTGGGTTTTCAAATTTTTTTGTTTTTATGGAACTCGAAAGGTATGAAAAAAGTTGTATAAAAAAGTTGGTTTCTAAAAATGGTGTCCTTTACTGCCTCTAAATACGACCAGTTAGCTAAAAAGCAACGGAGGCTGTAATGGCAGGCGACACTAATCAAGAAAAAGACAATGAAAAGCTTAACGATGCGGTAGAGCAAACAGAAACGAAGGATACGGGGACAAAAGAAGAAAAACAGCAGTCGACCGTCTCTTCGACTGTAGCGACTGGTGCTGAAAGTGCAGATGCTGTTGATGAAGCCAATCGTGCGATGGAAGAAAATCCTAGTGGCGCGGGTACGGAAGAAGAAGCAGTGAGCTCGGGTGGCGCAGTTCAAGAAGAGGATACTGAAAGTAGCAGCGACTCTGACGCTGCACAATCCAATGTTGTTGATAGTGTAGCTTCTAGCGGAGAATCAGGTGACGAGGCTCTGGGCAGCGGTGGTTCGGATTCTGGGGCGGGTGCCCAAGCGGTCGGTGGTGGTGATGCCTCTGGCTCTGAAGGTGGTTCGGACGCAGAAGGCAATGAAGCGCAAGGACAAGCGGTACAAACTTCATCTGCGCCAAGTGCTTCTTCAGACTCTGAAGGTTCTCAAGGTGGTGACGAGCTAGATTCAGAAACCACTGAAGAGAGCTTCGCGGTGGATGTACAAGACACCAGCGAAGAAACCACGACGCAAGTAGAAGACGATTTCGACTCCGAAACTACGAGCGAGACGTTCCAAATTAAAGTCGAAGGTGAAAATGACGCGCCAGAAGTAGGGCAAGATCTGGCATACATCATGGATGAAGATGGCACTATTACCTTCACTCAAGAACAACTTCTCGGGTACGCGAGTGATGTTGATGGCGATGATCTTGCCGCATTTAACGTGCAAGTGGGTGCTAATGCATCAGTTGTGGATAATGGTGATGGCACTTATACCGTCACACCTGAAGCTGATTTTAATGGTGAACTCGACTTAACGTTTGATATCAGTGATGGTCAAGAAACCATTTCTAGTTCGATTGATTTAACTGTTCGTCCAATCAATGACGCACCAGTGCCGGAAGATAAAACCTTTGAGGTGGAAGAAGACGGCACGCTGATCTTCACCGATGCTGACCTGCTTGCTGGTGCAACGGATATTGAAGGCGATAACCTCACAGTTGAAGGCGTGAGCTACGACGGTGGCGACGGCATCCTGACCGACAACGGTAACGGGACTTACACTTTTGCGCCAAATGAAAACTTCAACGGTGATGTAAACTTCAGCTTCGACGTGTCTGATGGCACAGATACAGTTTCAGCGAATGTAGATGTGAGCGTTACGCCGGTGAATGATCCTCCTGTGGCTGGTTCAACGTCTTACACGGTTCACGAAGACAACTCTATTACCATTTCTGATGCGCAGCTGTTGGCAAACTCTTCGGATTTAGAAGGGGATGTCTCGATAGATAGCGTGAGCTACTCTGGCAGCGATGGTGTGTTGCAAATCAATGGTGACGGTACGTACACCTTCTCTCCAAATGAAAACTTTAATGGTGAAGTGACGCTTGATGTTGTCGTCGCTGATGAAGAAGGCGCAACGGATGTCACCACTGCCGGCATTACAGTACTGGAAGTGAACGATCCACCAGTCGCAGGACCAACTTCTTACACCATTAATGAAGATTCAGTTCTGACCTTTAGTGAGTCGCAAGTGCTGTTGAATGCCTCTGATGTGGAAGGCGATGTAGAGCTTGTTGGCATTAGTTACGATGGTCCGGATGGTATTTTCACTGTTAACGATGATGGCACGTGCAGCTTCGCGCCAAACGAGAACTTTAACGGACAAGTTCAACTTGATGTGACCATTCGAGATGAAGATGGGGCAGAAGTTGATACCGTCATCAATGTGAATGTATTGCCAATCAATGATGCGCCAGTATCGGGTGATTTGGCTTACAGCGTTGATGAAGACGGTGCGATTACACTCAGCCAAGAGCAGCTTCTTTCTCAAGCGTCTGATATTGAGGGCGATGACCTGACTGCTAGCGATTTGACTGTCGATGGAAACGCAACCGTTACAGCGAACGATGATGGCAGCTTCACGATTACGCCAGATGCGGACTTTAATGGTGACATTGATATCCAATTCAACATTACGGACGGCACAGACACTATCCAAGCAACGGCGGATCTAACGGTTAATCCGGTTAACGATCTTCCTGTTCCTCAAGACCAGCAGTTCAGTGTTGAAGAAGACGGCACGCTGCAGTTTACTGACGCAGACTTGCTTGCTGGTGCGACCGATATCGATGGCGATAACTTAACGGTTGATGGCATTAGCTACACAGGCAGCGATGGTGTGCTGACTGACCACGGCGATGGTACTTACACCTTTGCACCAAATGAAAACTTCAACGGCGACGTCAGCTTTAGCTTTGGTGTTTCTGACGGCACTGAGACCGTACCTGCCAATGTGGATGTGAGCGTCACTCCGGTGAACGATCCTCCGGTTGCGGGTTCAACGTCTTACACGGTTGATGAAGATAATGCGATTACGATTTCCGACGAGCAGCTTCTGGCTAACTCTTCGGATTTAGAAGGGGATGTCTCGATTGATAGCGTGAGCTACTCTGGCAGCGATGGTGTGTTGCAAATCAATGGTGACGGCACGTACACCTTCTCTCCAAATGAAAACTTTAATGGTGAAGTTACGCTTGATGTTGTCGTCGCTGATGAAGAAGGCGCAACGGATGCCACCACTGCTGGAATTACGGTGCTGGAAGTGAACGATCCACCAGTCGCAGGACCAACTTCTTACACCATTGATGAAGATTCAGTTCTGACCTTCAGTGAATCGCAAGTGCTGCTGAATGCCTCTGATGTGGAAGGCGATGTAGAGCTTGTTGGCATTAGTTACGATGGTCCGGATGGCATTTTCACCGTTAACGATGATGGCACGTGCAGCTTCGCGCCAAACGAGAACTTTAACGGGCAAGTTCAACTTGATGTGACCATTCGAGATGAAGATGGAGCAGAAGTTGATACCGTCATTAATGTGAATGTATTGCCAATCAATGATGCGCCAGTATCGGGTGATTTGGCTTACAGTGTTGATGAAGACGATGCGATTACACTCAGCCAAGAACAGCTTCTTTCTCAAGCGTCTGATATTGAGGGAGATGGTCTGACTGCTAGCGATTTGACTGTAGATGGAAACGCAACCGTCACAGCGAACGACGATGGCAGCTTCACGATTACGCCAGATGCGGACTTTAATGGTGACATTGATATCCAATTCAACATTACAGATGGCACAGACACTATCCAAGCAACGGCGGATCTAACGGTTAATCCAGTTAACGATCTTCCTGTTCCTCAAGACCAGCAGTTCAGTGTTGAAGAAGATGGCACGCTTCAGTTTACCGATGCAGACTTGCTTGCTGGCGCGACCGATATCGATGGCGATAACTTAACGGTTGATGGCATTAGCTACACAGGCAGCGATGGTGTGCTGACTGACCACGGCGATGGTACTTACACCTTTGCACCAAATGAAAACTTCAACGGCGACGTCAGCTTTAGCTTTGGTGTTTCTGACGGCACTGAGACCGTACCTGCCAATGTGGATGTGAGCGTCACTCCGGTGAACGATCCTCCGGTTGCGGGTTCAACGTCTTACACGGTTGATGAAGATAATGCGATTACGATTTCCGACGAGCAGCTTCTGGCTAACTCTTCGGATGTGGAAGGCGCAGTGTCCATCGATAGCGTGACCTATTCAGGCACCGATGGCGTATTCCAAGACAACGGTGACGGCACTTACACCTTCATGCCGAATGAGAACTTCAGCGGTGATATCAGCCTTGATGTGATTGTGGCGGATGAGCAAGGTGCGATTGACGAAACGACTGCAGGCATTACCGTCATTGAAGTGAATGACCCTCCAGTTGCCGGTCCAACGTCTTACACGATTGACGAAGATTCAGTACTGACATTCAGTGAGTCACAAATTCTTGCTAACGCATCTGATATCGAGGGCGATGTAGAGCTTGTTGGCATCAGCTATGAAGGCTCGGATGGTATCTTTACCGTCAATGGCGATGGTACTTGTAGCTTTGCACCAAACGAGAACTTCAATGGTCAAGTTCAGTTGGATGTGACCATTCAAGATGAGAATGGGGCAACCGTTGATACGCACATCAATGTCGATGTATTGCCAATCAACGATCCACCAGTATCGGGTGATTTGGCTTACACCATCAACGAAGACAGCTCAATCACGCTAAGCCAAGAGCAGCTGCTTGCCAAAGCGGGCGATATTGATAGCGAGAACCTTGAAGCCATCAATCTATCGACAGATGACAACGCAACGATTCAATACAACGATGATGGCAGTTACACCATCACACCGGATGAAAACTACAACGGCGACCTAGATCTGACCTTCGATATCATTGATAACGATGGTGGCTCGGTACAAGTTGGTCTGGACATTACGGTTAATCCTGTGAATGACTTGCCACAAGCGCAAGATCAACAGTTCACGGTAGAAGAAGATGGCACCTTGCTGTTCACGGATGCAGACCTATTGGAAGGCGCATCGGATATTGATGGCGATGATCTGTCTATCGAAAACGTTCTCTACACAGGTGCAGATGGTGTGCTTACCGACAATGGCGATGGCACCTACAGCTTCGCGCCGAATGAGAACTTCAACGGTGATGTTCAGTTCACATTCGATGTGTCTGACGGCACAGGTTCAACACCAGCATTCATTGATGTCAGCGTGACACCAGTGAACGATCCGCCGGTTGCAGGTTCTACGTCTTACACGGTTCAAGAAGACGGTCAAATCACCATCAGTGACGAGCAGTTGTTAGCCAACTCTTCTGATGTGGAAGGCGACGTAGCCTTGGCGAATGTTAGCTACTCTGGTAACGACGGTAGCTTCGTGGACAATGGCGACGGCACATATACCTTCACACCAAATGAGAACTTTGACGGTAACATTTCGCTCGACGTTACGGTCATCGACCAAGATGGTGCAACGGATACGACAACCGCAGGCATCGATGTTATCGCGGTGAACGACGCTCCTGAAACATCAGGCATTCAAGCTGAAGTGGATGAAGATAACGCCATCACCATCACGCAAGAACAGTTGCTTGCGAATGCGACAGACATTGAAGGTGATGACCTTGTTGCCAGCAATCTACAAACCAATGACCCAGATGCGACGATCGTAGCCAACGATGATGGTTCATTCACCATTACGCATACGGAAAACTTTAACGGTGAGTTGGACTTCACTTATAACATCAGCGATGGCGAAAATGATGTTCTGACCACGTTGGATCTGACCGTTAATCCTGTCAACGATGCGCCAGAAGCGGGCGACGAGATCTTTATTCAAGCAGAAGAAGACCAAACAGTGGGTGTTTCTCTGCGTGAAGAGCCTGCGTTACGTCTCGACCAAGCCCCTGAAAACGGCATCATTGAAGCAAATCTAAATGACGAATGGGTACAGCTAGAAGTCGGGCAGGAGGTGCCTGCAGACACGGAAGTGCGCTTCATTCCAAACGATGATGCATTGGCGAACGGTACGCATACGAGTAAAATTGGTACCTTTGATGACAACGCTAGCCTCGATGATTGGGGGACTGCTGTTGACCCTTACACACGTGAGTTTGTTGATGGTGATTTGAAAGTTACCGTTCAAAGTAATGACGACCCACTCGGTGCGTGGAATGGTAAAACACACATCGGTCACGGTATTGGCGATACTGACCGCCAAGGCTTGAGCGGTGATGAAAAACTGACTGTGACCGTTGAAGGCCAAGACATCAACGAAATCAGCTTCCACCTAGATGGTCTAGGCGGCTGGTTTATGGAAGAGTCTCGCCACTTTACGGAAGTCGAAATTCGCGCCTTTAACTCTGATGGTGACTTGATCGACTCGATGACTTACCACAAAGAAGATCGTGGTAGCTATGAGACGGATTACACCCTAACGGTGAACGAACCGGTATCTTACTTTGAGCTAGGTACGATTCAAGGTAACGGTACTTACGTGGTTCAAAACATGACGGTTTCGCAAACTTGTCATGATGAAGCGGTGTTCACATCTATTGGCGTGGACGGCACGGAAATCACGGAAACGGTAGAACTGAATATCCGTGAAGGTGACAGTGAAATCGAACTGACGGCTGATCTGCCAAATGTGACCATCGATACCGAAGGTTCTACGCAGTTTGCCTCTGTGGTTATCACTGAAGAGCAGCTTCTCGCACAAGCGAGTGATATCGATAGTGACGTTCTTGATATTCAAAACCTAGAGCTGGTGGGGGATAACGCGGAGCACGCTACGTTAACCGACAACGGCGATGGTACATGGACAGTCACACCAGATGAGAACTTCTACGGTGAGATTGAGCTAGGTTACCAAGTCACGGATGGTGAACTCACTGACGACAACATCATCAACATCAACTTCGAAGCAGTAAACGATGCGCCAATCGTTTCTGGTCCGATTGTGTTGTCGACTGATGAGGATGTGGGCATTACGTTTAGCGCGGACGATCTGCTTGCCAATGCAAGTGACGTGGAAGGCGATGCGCTGTCTATCTCTGATATCTCTTACAGCGGTGATAACGGTGAGCTTGTCGACAATGGCGACGGCACTTACACCTTTATGCCGAATGAAAACTTCAATGGTGAAGTCGACATTGATTACAAAGTCTTCGATGGCACCGATGAAGTCGATACCCATCTAGATCTGACCGTTATTCCGGTCAACGATGTACCAGTTCCTGGTGCACCGCTGCATACTCAAATGCTAGAAAACGGCACCATCATCATCGAAGCAAAAGACCTGTTATCAGGTGCGACCGATGTGGATGGCGACATCCTGCATATCGAGAACCTGCTGCTTGTTGACCAGTCACAAGGTACGTTGACAGACAACGGCGACAACACCTTTACCTTCGAGCCAACTTCGAACTTCTATGGTGAAGTGAACCTGACCTTCGACATCAGCGATGGTCAAGCAAGTGCCCCAAGCACTGCGAAGATCGATGTTGAGATCGTCAACGAAGGTCCAGAGGTCAGCGGCCCGGTTGATGCGGTCGTCGATGAAGATGGCTCAATTACCATCACTCAAGAAGACTTGTTAGCGAACGCGACGGACGTGGATGGTGACAACCTTGAAGCGGTGAACCTGTCGACCAACGATCCTAATGCAACCATCGTTGAGAACGCTGATGGTAGCTTCACGATTACACCGAGCGAAAACTTCTTTGGTGAAATCGAATTTACTTATGACGTAACTGACGCGATCGAAACCGTCGCCGCGGATCTAAACCTCACCGTTAACCCAGTGAACGACCTGCCAGATGTGCCTGATTTGTCCTTCACCACAGAAGACGGCGAAGCTATCACGATTACTGAAGCAGAGTTGCTGGCTCAAGCAACGGACATCGAAGGCGATGACTTATCTGTTGTGAACGTGACGAGCTTAAGCGATACGGTTCAAGTAACAGACAATGGCGATGGCACCTACACGTTAACGCCAGAGGAGGGCTTCTTTGGTAATGTTGACCTCACGTTTGATGTGAGTGATGGCACCGATGTGGTGGCGGCAAACATCGACTTGAAAGTTGAGTTCGTCAACGACGCACCAGAAGCAGCGCCAATCGTGGCAGACGTGGACGAGGATGGCTCTATTCTCGTGACACAAGAAATGCTGCTTGAAAATGCCAGCGATCAAGATGGTGATGACCTATACGCAACGGCACTAGAAACCAATGATCCTAATGCCTCTATCGTGGATAACGGCGACGGCACCTTTACCGTTACGCCTTCACAGAACTTCAACGGAGACATCGAGTTTACTTATGAAGTGAGCGACGGTGAATTGAGTGTTGCCAATGAAATGACATTGACGGTGAACCCAGTCAATGACATTCCAATTGTTGCGCCTGGCATGTACCACATTGAAGAGGATGGCAGCATCCTGTTCACGCAAGAAGATCTGCTAAGTGGCGCGATTGATATTGATGGTGATGACCTCACTGTTACGAGCATTAACTACTCGGGTGATGAAGGTACTGTAACGGACAACGGTGACGGTACATTTAGCTTCGTACCAGAAGAGCACTTCAGTGGTGACTTACAGTTCAGCTTTACGGTTTCTGACGGTACGGATGAAGTTGAGCAAGACATTAATGTCCATATCGAAGCCGTAGCAGATGCGCCAGACCTAGTCATCACTGATGGCGACGGTCGAAACGTGGATGACCAAGCGATCTTGGTTGAGCCAGGCGGTATTGTTGAAGTGAACATCGCCGCAGCATTGGTTGACCAAGACTTGTCAGAAACGCTGACTGTGACCGTTGATGGTGTTCCAGAAGGTTCGGTGATCAGCTACGACAACGAAGGGGTACTTAACGATCAAGACAACGGTATCACCAGTTTCAATGATACTGAAATCACGGTTACCTTTGAAGGTGAAACCGCGGGTTACCAAAACGCAGCTGGCTATTACAAAGTTGATGAAGACGGCAATATCACGGGCGTTGAAGTGGTGTACGAAAACGCCTCTCAAGTTGGTGGCGGCGGTGACCTCGTTCCGGGACAAGATCAGTTCAGCTTCCAAATCTCGGAAGGGGAAAGCTTCAACCTATTCTTGATTCCTAACGGTCATAACTTCAATGACTTTGCGTCCATGCAAGATGGTCAGTACGAGTTCCGTGCAGCAGATGGCTCTCCTGCGAACATGGATACAGTTGACCCACAACTCGTGTTTGTGGGTGCTGATGGTTCTGAAACCGTGATTCAAAGCCAATTTGGTGATGCAGTCTTCCATGGCGGCACAAGCTCAGAGCTCAACCAAGATGGCATTGAACATACTCGAACTACTGTGAACGAAGACGGTGAACTGGTTTACGGCTTTGAAGATCTCTACGGTGGTGGCGATGCCGATTATAGTGACTTCAACTTCACCATTGATGTTGGTGAAGTGAACAGCCAGATCTACAGCGGTGAAGTAACAGTCGGTCCAGATGGTTCTGTAACGCTTCCAACCACAGCAATTGAACAAGAGCTACAGATTCAATTGCCAGAAGACTTTAACCAACAGCTAGAAATCAATGTAACGGCAACGGCGACAGAGCTATCAAATAATGATTCTGAAACCGTTTCTCAAACCATCTACGTCAATGCAACGGGTGCTCACATTGAACATACGCCTGAAGCATTGCCTGTTTCTGCTGTGGTTGAAGAAGATGGTTCAATCCTAATCACGCAAGAAGATTTGCTCGCTAATGCGCGTGACTTGGATGGAGACCAACTGACAGCACTGAACTTGGCAACGGATGATGAAAACATCACCATCACAGACAATGGTGACGGTACTTACACCTTAACGCCAGATGCGGACTTTAATGGTGACATCACCTTTACGTTCGATGTGTCTGACGGCGATGATGTTGTCTCAACCAACCTTGAGTTATTGGTGTCACCAGTTAACGATGCGCCTGAACCACAAGATCAAGCGTTCACCATTGGTGAAGATGGTGTGCTGACCTTTACTGATGCGGATCTCCTAACAGGCGCTACCGATATTGAAGGGGATGACTTATCTGTTGAGGGCGTCACTTACACAGGCGCGGACGGTGTTCTTACTGACAATGGTGATGGCACATATAGCTTCGCACCAAACGAGAACTTCAATGGCGACGTGAACTTCACTTTCGATGTTTCCGATGGCACGGATACCGTGACGGCGAATATCGACGTAAGCGTGACGCCGGAGAACGATCCACCGGTTGCAGGCAGCACGGCTTACACCGTTCATGAAGACAATTCGATTACCATTAGTAACGAACAGCTGTTGGCTAACTCGTCTGATATAGAAGGCGAAGTGGCGATTGATAGCGTGAGCTACAGCGGTAACGATGGCGTGCTGGAAATCAACGGTGATGGTACGTACACCTTCTCACCAAACGAAAATTTCAGCGGCGAGGTGAGCCTAGATGTTGTCGTTGTCGATGAAGATGGTGCAACGGACTCGACCACTGCAGGCATTACTGTGATTGAGGTAAATGACTCACCAATCGCAGGTCCTACCGCATACACTATCGATGAAGACCAAGTTCTAACCTTCAGTGAATCGCAAGTGCTACTGAATGCTTCGGATGTTGAAGGGGATGTTGAGCTAGTAGGCATCAGCTACGACGGTCCAGATGGCATCTTCTCAGTAAACGGTGATGGTACTTGTAGCTTTGCACCGAATGAAAACTTCAACGGTCAAGTACAGTTGGATGTGACCATTCGCGATGAAGATGGCGCAGAGGTTGATACTTACATCACAGTCGATGTCTTACCAATCAATGATGCACCTGTATCTGGTAACTTGGCGTACAGCGTTGATGAAGACAATTCAATTACGCTAAGCCAAGAGCAGCTTCTTGCTCAAGCATCGGATGTAGAAGGGGACGCGCTAACCGCGACTAACCTAGTGGTTGACGGTGATGCAACGGTTACGGCAAATGATGATGGCAGCTTTACCATTACGCCTGATGCGAACTTCAATGGTGACATTGATATCACGTTCGACATCAACGATGGCACCGACACTATTGTTGCAACGGCTGACCTAACGGTTAACCCAGTTAATGACCTACCACAGCCAGAAGATCAAGCGTTCACCATTGGTGAAGATGGCGTCTTGCTGTTCACTGATGAAGATCTGCTTGATGGCGCAACGGATATCGATGGCGATGACCTATCGGTAGAAAGTGTGTCTTACACTGGCACAGATGGTGTTCTAACCGACAATGGTGATGGCACTTACAGCTTCGCGCCAAACGAAAACTTCAATGGCGACGTGAACTTTACCTTCGATGTTTCTGATGGCACGGATACCGTGACCGCAAACATCGACGTAAGCGTGACGCCAGAGAACGATCCACCGGTAGCAGGCAGCACGTCTTACACGGTGCATGAAGACAATTCGATCACCATCAGTAACGAGCAGTTATTGGCTAACTCATCTGACGTCGAAGGCGAAGTCGCGATTGATAGCGTGAGCTACAGCGGCGCAGATGGCGTGTTCCAAGACAATGGTGACGGTACGTACACCTTCTCGCCAAACGAGAACTTCAATGGCGAAGTGAGCCTAGATGTTGTCGTGGTCGATGAAGACGGTGCGACGGATTCAACTACCGCAGGTATTACAGTACTTGAGGTGAACGATCCACCAATCGCAGGTGCGACTAGCTACTCAGTGAACGAAGACGAAGTCATCACCATTAGCTCTGAACAGCTATTGGCGAACGCTTCTGATGTTGAAGGTGAAGTTGCGATTGATAGCGTCAGCTACAGCGGCTCCGACGGTATCTTTACCGATAACGGTGACGGTACATTCAGCTTCGCACCAAACGCCAACTTCGATGGCGATGTCAGCCTAGATGTTGTCGTGACCGATGAAGATGGTGCAACGATAGCAACCAATGCAAACATTGATGTATTGCCAGTCAACGATGCTCCAGTATCAGGTGATTTGGCTTACAGCGTGGATGAAGATGGTTCTATCACTCTTAGCCAAGAGCAACTTCTTGCTCAAGCCAGCGACGTGGATGGCGATGACCTAACCGCATCCAACCTGACTGTTGACGGTAATGCGACCGTTGTTGCGAACGATGATGGTAGCTTCACTATCACACCGGATGCGGACTTCAATGGCGACATTGATCTGAGCTTCGACATTACGGACGGTGATGCAACCATTCAAGCCACTGCCGATCTGACTGTGAACCCAGTGAATGACTTGCCAACGGTTGGTCAGCCACAGTTTGTTACGCAAGAAGACACCAGCTTCACCTTTACCGAAGAGCAATTGCTGCAAAATGCAGGTGATATCGATGGTGATAACTTAACGGTTGAAAACGTTGCCTCTGACAGCGGTACCTTGGTTGATAACGGTGACGGCACTTACACCTTCGCACCAAACGAAAACTTCGACGGCAACGTGAACGTGACGTTTGATGTCAACGATGGCACCGCAACCGTGCCAGCAGAAGCGAACATTGATGTTCAATCTGTGGTCGATATGCCAGAGCTGTCGATTGCTTCTGATAACTTCGAGTCTGGCTCGAACGGTTGGAACGCGAACACTGAGAGCTCACAAGGCTTCGAAACGGGCGACATGCTGGGTCGTATTGGTGGCACTGGCGGTGATGAAGCGGTCAGCAAAACTTACGATATCCCAAGCGATGTCAATGAAGTGAATATCTCGTTTAGCTTCTACGAAATCGATTCTTGGGATGGCGAGTCGTTCCAAATCTTTGTGGGCGGTGAACAGCTAACCACCTTGGAAAACTCCGCGTTCCGTACTCAAGATGGTACGACAACGCTTTACGACTCAGATGGTAATGAAGTGGGTGAAGTGATCCACGGAGCCTCTCAACGTGAAGGCTTCAGTGGTTGGAATGACCAAGCTCACCAAATCAACCTAACGGTTCCTGTCGAGGATGGTGAATTGCAACTGGGCTTCGGCTCAACCTTGAATCAAGACGTTTGGGATGAATCGTTCGGTATCGACAACATCGAAATCACGGTAGCGGATGCGGATTACCAAATCATTGGTACCGAAGATACACCAGTGCCGCTTGATATCGATGCAGCGTTAACCGATACCGATGGTTCAGAAAACCTCTCTATCTTGATTGAAGATGTGCCAGAAGGCAGCGCGCTATCAGCGGGTGTCGATAATGGTGACGGCACTTGGTCACTACAACCGGGCGAGCTAGAAGGGCTAGAGTTTATTCCTTCTGCGGACTTCAATGGCGATGTGACGCTAACCGTGAATGCAACCTCTACAGATGTGGATACCGGAACCACGGCAACAGCAACGCAAGATGTGACGATTCATATCTCGCCAACCAATGATGCACCAGAAGTGACGGGTGATATCAGCGCAGTCACTGCCGAAGACAATAGCATTACGCTAACTCAAGAGCAGTTACTGGAGCACGCTGTTGATATCGATGGCGATGACTTAAGTGCAATCAACCTGAGCACCAATGATGAAAATGCAACGGTTGAAATGAACGAGGATGGCAGCTTCACCATTACTCCGAGCGAGAACTTCTACGGTGACATCGAGTTCACCTACGATGTGACTGACGGGGAAGAAGTGGTTGCTGCTGGCCTCGACTTAACAGTAACACCAGTCAATGATGCTCCAGAGCCACAAGATCAAGCGTTCACCGTGGGTGAGGATGGTATTCTTACCTTCACAGATGCAGACCTATTAACAGGCGCGACGGATGTAGAAGGTGACAACCTAACCGTTGAAGGCGTGACTTACACAGGTGCAGACGGTGTCCTAACCGACAATGGCGATGGCACGTACAGCTTCGCACCAAACGAGAACTTCAATGGCGACGTAAACTTTACCTTCGATGTTTCCGATGGCACGGACACCGTGACCGCGAATATCGATGTGAGTGTGACGCCAGAGAATGATCCACCAGTGGCAGGCAGCACGTCTTACACAGTGCATGAAGATAACTCGATCACCATCAGTGACGAGCAACTACTGGCTAATTCGTCTGATATCGAGGGTGATGTTGCGATCAGTAGCGTGAGTTACAGCGGTAACGACGGTGTGCTAGAAATTAATGGCGATGGTACTTACACCTTCTCACCAAACGAAAACTTTACAGGCGATGTTAGCCTAGATGTTGTCGTGGTTGATGAGGACGGCGCGGTTGATACAACAACAGCGGGTATTACCGTTCTTGAGGTGAACGATCCACCAATCGCAGGCACAACCAGTTACACCATTGATGAAGATGAAGTTATCACCATCAGCGCAGAACAGTTGTTGGCAAACTCTTCCGATATTGAAGGTGAGGTAGTACTAGATAGCGTGAGCTACAGTGGCAGCGAAGGTATCTTTACCGACAATGGTGATGGTACGTTCAGCTTTGCACCAAACCAAAATTTCAATGGTGAAGTGAATCTTGATGTTGTAGTCGTGGACGAAGATGGTGCGACCGCTTCGACGACGGCAAACATTGATGTTCTGCCAATCAATGATGCTCCGGTATCGGGTGACTTGGCTTACAGTGTCGACGAAGACAACTCAATCACGCTAAGCCAAGAACAATTGTTGGCACAAGCAACGGATGTAGAAGGTGATGCACTAACCGCTTCCAACCTAGTGGTTGACGGTGATGCGACGGTTACGGCTAATGACGATGGTAGCTTTACTATCACGCCTGACGCGAACTTCAATGGCGACATTGATATCACGTTCGATATCAATGATGGCAGCGATACTATCGTTGCAACGGCTGACCTAACGGTTAACCCAGTCAATGACTTGCCGCAGCCGGAAGATCAAGCGTTCACCATTGGTGAAGATGGTGTGTTGACCTTCACTGACCAAGATCTGCTTGATGGCGCAACGGATATCGATGGTGATGACCTATCGGTAGAAGGTGTCACTTACACTGGCGCTGATGGTGTCCTAACCGATAACGGTGATGGTACCTACAGCTTTGCTCCAAACGAGAACTTCAATGGTGATGTGAACTTTACCTTCGATGTTTCTGATGGCACGGATACCGTGACCGCAAATATCGACGTAAGCGTGACGCCAGAGACGATCCACCGGTTGCAGGCAGCACGTCTTACACGGTGCATGAAGACAATTCGATCACCATCAGTAACGAGCAGTTATTGGCTAACTCATCTGACGTCGAAGGCGAAGTCGCGATTGATAGTGTCAGCTACAGCGGCGCAGATGGCGTGTTCCAAGACAATGGTGATGGTACGTACACCTTCTCTCCAAACGAGAACTTCAATGGCGAGGTCAGCCTAGACGTTGTAGTTGTCGATGAAGAGGGTGCGACAGACTCAACCACTGCGGGTATTACCGTTCTTGAGGTGAACGATCCACCAATCGCAGGTGCGACAAGTTACTCTGTCAATGAAGACGAAGTCATTATCTTCACGGAAGAGCAACTGCTAGCGCAATCAAGCGATGTGGAAGGCGACGTGAGCCTAGAAAGCGTCTCTTACAGTGGTAACGACGGCATTCTAACGGCGAATGACGATGGCACTTACAGCTTCGCACCAAATGAAAACTTCAACGGTGGCGTAAGCCTAGACGTAGTCGTCGCTGATGAAGACGGTGCAACTGCGACAACCAACGCGAACATTGATGTATTGCCAGTCAACGATGCTCCGGTATCTGGCGACTTGGCTTACAGCGTCGATGAAGACGGTTCAATCACATTGAGTCAAGAGCAGTTACTGGCTCAAGCGGGTGACGTAGACAGCGATAATCTAGAAGCAGTGAACTTAACCGCGGTAGCCAATGCAACCGTTGTTGAGAACCAAGATGGTAGCTTTACGATTACGCCTGATGCGAACTTCAATGGCGATATCGACCTAAGCTTCGACTTGATTGATAACGATGGTGCGAGCGTGGAAGTGGGCGTCGACCTAACGGTGAACCCAATTAACGATGCGCCGCAATCAACGCCAGTGAATATTGCTGGCACCGAAGATACCACCATTCTTATCACGCAGGACATGTTGCTTGTTAACGCGACAGACATCGATAACACCTACGACGAACTGTCTGCTGTCGACTTAGTGATTGATGAGCAATACGGTGACTTGCTAGACAACGGTGATGGTACTTGGTCATTCACTCCGGCTGAGAACTTCAATGGTGATGTGCCAATGTCGTTCGGCGTCAGCGATGGTGATTTAGTTACGCCGGTTGAAGGCAATCTAAACGTCGAAGCGGTTAACGATGCACCAGAAGCGCCAACCATCCAGATGCAAGGCGAAGAAGATGTGGTCATGGTGATTGACCCAGCTTACATCGCTGATCAAGTTACGGATCTTGATGGTGACGAAATCAGCGTAGAAAGCATCACGGTTCGTGCTCCTGCAAACGCGACATTAACCCAACAACCAGATGGTATGTACCACTTGGTGACCACTCAAGACTTCAATGGTTTGGTGGAACTGGGCTACACCGCGACGGATGGTGAAGAAGTGGTTGAAGGCTCGTTGAATGTGGATGTCATTCCAGTCAACGATGCTCCATTCAATGTGGGTAATGCCTTTATGGCAACCGACGAGGATGGCGCATTCACCTTCGACGCTGGCGACCTGATGAACTTGTTCGGCGATATCGATACTGAAAACCTAGTCGTATCACGCATTATCACCGCAGAAGGTGAAGATGGTGGTGAGGTAACAGACAACGGTGACGGTACTTGGACATTCACACCGACTGGCGATTTTGCAGGGGTTTCTGACTTGCAAGTTGTGGTAAGTGACGGTGAGTTTGAGACGGTTCTTGATGTACCAGTGTTTGTTCGCCCTGTTGCGGATGGCGCGGTCATCACAACCGACCATGATGGTCCGTTAGTCTTCGGTGAGGACGAAACAGGTCACCTAGGCTTGAATGTCGGTCTAATCGACGATTCAGAAACGCTAAGTAACCTAGTGATGACTGGTTTCCCTGTTGGCTTCGAAGTTACGGATGGTGTGAACACCATTACCATCACGGAACCGGGTCAATACATCGACTTGAACGAGTGGGATATCTCAGACCTGCAAATGACGCCTCCGGCTGACTTTAATGGCGAGTTCTTCGTAACCGTGACCGCAACAACGGTGGATTACGGTGACGAGCCAGAAGAGTTCGAAGATGGCATCGATTCAGGTGACTTCGAAACCCTAGCGGGTGAACCCGTTATCCTAACCGCTGATGACCTAATCGGATTGGCAGAAAACGTAGACGCTGATGCGGGTGATGAAGTGAAATTCGTTCACCTAGCTGATCGCAGCCAAGGTGAGATTGTCGATAACGGTGATGGCACATGGACATTCAATCCAGCACCAGGCTTTACTGGTGAAGCGGATATCGCTTATGTGATTGATAAAGACGGTGTGCTTCATGATGAGCAAACAGGTGTGGTCGTGAAAGAAGACGCACCACAAGAGAATGCTTCTCCAGAAATCGACAGCATTTCTACCACAGAAATGGCAGCGGATGGCACCTTGTCGTTCACCAATGATGACATGCTATCGACCTTGAGCGATGCAGAAGGCGACAGCTTGAGCATTGAGTCAGTGAGCCTAATGGAAGGTCAAGGTGTGATAGAGACCGATAACCAAGGTAACTACCAATTCACACCAGCAGAAGGCTACACCGGAGATGTTCAAGTTGGCTTCATTGCAACTGACGGTGAAAACCGCATTGAGAGCTTCTTCAATGTCGACATCCAAGGTGAAGGTGAAACCACAACCAGTGAAGGCTACGCACTGGCTGATGATGGTTCACTAACCCTAACAGAAGCGCAGTTGATTGATGAGCTTGGCATTAGCCCTTCTGCAGAAGTGTTGGATGTCGCCGATGCAAACGATGCTGGTTTCTTTGCGAAATCAGGCGATGAAGAGTGGACATACTGGCCGAACGATGACTTCGATGGCAATTTGGCTATGGATGTTCAGGTCAACGACAATGGTGAAGTATCGACTCAGAATCTGAGCATCCAAGTTGCGGACGATTCAGCGCAAAGCGACGAGCCACAAATCCAAACTGCTCAAGCATCAGCAGAGCAGCAAGTTGGCGAAGCGCAACAGCCTGAAGAACAAGCAGCAAACGGTGCAGACAGTGAAGACGAGAGCACAGCTGATGTGACTGCAGCACCAGGCTATACCATTTCTATCTCGGTTCCAGATGAGGTCAGTGGTAACGAATCGGTGGATTATGCAGAAATGTCCGGTCTACCTGATGGTGCATCAGTAAGCAACGCACTGGATAATGGCGATGGCAGCTTCACATTAAGTGGCAACCTGAACCAACCAGTATCGGTTGACCTACCAGAAGGTTACGAAGGTACGAGCGAAATCCAATTCCAAGGTTACGATGAATTGGGCAGCGCAGTAGAAGGTGCGAGTGGCAAAGTTGAAGTTGAAGTCGATGATCAATACACCATGCAAGGTTCTGCTCAAGATCAGCAACCAGACATGGCGGGTATGGAATCTGGCGGCAGCGACTGGACAAGTGCGGGAGGTCAAGAGCAAGGTGTCGACTTCACGGATGACTCTGGCAGCTTCGACTCGGATACTCAAACGGGTACTGACCAAGGCAACGATTTCGATCAAAGCTCAATGTAACCAGTCCTAGACAAGGGCAGTGTCATTGCTGCCCGAACCAAAGCCATGCAGAGCCTACTTTGCATGGCTTTTTTGTTGGGCTTCTTTCTATGAGCTGTAGAAAAAAACTTGGAAATTGAAAAAAGTATTCTTAGCTAGTTTATACCCAAGTAACCTCGAGATGTTAGGTTCAGCGAGAATGGCTTGGTTTGTAGACGCGGCGGCGATTTAAAGGTCTAGTGGGTCTAAATCAAGAATCGACAACAAAGTATACAAACCAAGACAGCTCGCCCTTCGGGAGCGTGTCATTGACTCGGTTTCTGTGTCAAACAACTTGGAAAGAGCTGACTATTACGCTGCGTTGTTTTCCTTGACCCCGAATCAATGACAACGCTCTGAATCCTGCATCTTGAAGTCACTTGGGTATAAGAGTCATTTACAAGGAGGAGCGACATGTACCGTTATGTCAGTTCGCCAAAAGCATCGAAGTACATAGTGCCACCACCACAGCATCGAGAGTTGTCGAGTATCGATGTGCCGGAGTCAGAGCTTGAGATGCGTGAAATTCTGAACAATTGGTTTGCCGATGGATTGGCGCCCATCATTCAGAATGAAGACAATTACATCTCTGCTAATGAGCAACAGCGCTTTGAGCAGCTCAGCCGCACGGTGGGCGTGCTACTGCGTAATAAAGATTACTACTTCGCCACTAAGCGGATTCTTTCGTTGTGGGAGCAAGACTGCTTAGAAACGACTTACGTTAATTATCTGATTTTACGTAGTGAGCGCATACCATACTTCGAATAAGCCCTATTTATAGGCTTAAAATAGTGGTTTACATGGTTTTCTTAGTAACTTTTGACACCTGTATTTAACATTTTTGTAAACATCGTTATATTTAAGGCTCATCGTTGTCAGGAGTTTATGGATGAACCTTACGATATCAGGGAAGTTGCAGCTCAGTTTTGTGCTGCTAGCCGTACTTTTTATGGCATCAGCGGTATTCACGTATCGCAACGTCACTACCGTAGAGCAATACGCCTCTTCGTTACTTAAATCCGATTTACCGACCGTCGACACCAGTCGCGGCATCCAACAGTCCGTTCAAGCGTCGCTGTCCTCGATTCGAGCCTACATGTTGCTAGGTGGCGATGAAGAGGCGAGCGCACGTCTGAGTGAGGACGTGCGTAATATCATGGCATCTACAGACGAGTCGCTTCCAACGTTGCAGGCGTTGATCTCTGAACAGGATTTTCAAGCGATCCAAAGCCAGTGGGACGCGGTAAAAGTTTCTCTAAACAAGCTGATTGAACTTAGCCACAGTGATGAGAACTTACCCGCACACAACCTCTTTATTAACGAAGCGGCACCCATTGCAGAAGTGGCACTTGACCAGCTTCAAAGCTTAATCAACGAAGAGTCAGGAAACCCATTCGGTGGAGACAGAAAACGTCTGTTCAAAGTTTATGCCGACAGCTATACCTCGCTCGCCAATGCACTGTCTGCACTGCGAGATTTCCTGTTATACGGGCAGCAAGATCATCTAGACAAATACCACGACTTGATTAAATACCACAATCAATCTGTGGCGGAAATCGATAGCAAACTCGACAGACTTACCGATAACGACCAATCACTGTGGTCACTGTTTAAAGAAATGCAGCAACTGTACTTTCCTTTAGCAGAGCAGGTGATTGCATTGCGTCAATCGCCAGAATGGAACGAATCAAACTTGTTAATGGCGAATGAACTGTTGCCAGCAGCGGATGCACTAGACCAAAGTTTAGAAACGATCGTATTGGCTCAGCAAAGTCGTGCTGATCAAAGTGGACAGGGTATTAATCAGTCGATCAAGAACGTACTGACCACTATGTTGATTGCAGCAGCATTAGTTTTGTTTGCCGCAGTAGCGATTTCAAAATACATGGGCAACACCATTGGTCGCCGAGTGAAAAACTTATCGGAGCGAGCCAAGACGATCGCTTCAGGAGATGTTTCTCAGCCTCCGTTAACTGTTGTTGGGAAAGATGAATTGGCAGACCTTACCGATTCGATTAACCGCATGAACCAATCGTTAGCGAGCATCGTGGCAGGGGTGAGTGAGAAAGCGCACCAAGTGGATACCAGCATGGGGGCTTTATTGGAATCGGCGCAAGTCACTTCATCGAATGTTGAACAGCAACAGACCAGCATTGTTGAAATGGGAAGCCAATTGGATGAAATCGCTTTAGCCGCGCGTAACACCCTAGATCAAGCCAATCAATCGGTGCAGAAGCTTTCTGATTCAAAAGGCGAGATTGAACAAGGTCGCGATGCACTAGAGCAAAACAAAGTCACCATGGAAAGTTTGCACGGCAGCATTGAAACTGCGAGTACGCAAGTCACACAGCTAAGCAAAGAGAGCGAAGCCATTGGTCGAGTGACGGAAGTGATTGAAGGTTTGGCAGAGCAAACTAACTTACTGGCATTGAATGCCGCGATAGAAGCAGCGCGCGCAGGTGACCAAGGGCGAGGCTTTGCGGTTGTGGCGGACGAAGTGCGTATGTTAGCGACGCGCACTACTCAATCGACGACGGAAATCAACGGCATCATCAATGCGATTCAACGCTCGACCCATTCGGTGGTTGAGGAGATTGAACACAGTCAATCACTTGCGGAGCAGGGCGCTGAGCACATTGAAAAAGCGGTAACTCGTTTGCTTGTTACTACGGAGCAAATAGGTTCCTTGAATGAACAAATGGCAGAGCTTGCGGCAGCGGCAGAGCAGCAATCTCATGCGACCAATTCGATCACTGGATTGATGTCCGGCATTACTCAATCAGTGGATGAGGTTTCGAATAACAGCCAACGTGCATCAGAAACATCATTGCAAGTAAAAGAGCAAGTTACTGAGCTGAATCAACAGATGGCAACTTTCAAAACGGCATAGATAAGGTTTACGTCTGTTCATCTACTTTTGAACGTTAACCAAATAGTAAAAAAGCCCCAATTCTTTTTACACAAAAAGGATTGGGGCTTTTTGTTGGATGATACGCCGATATTCGTCTACTTGCTCATTGGATTTGGCTATTTAAATCATAGTTAAAACCAAATTCTCTTCACCGAGCCGGAGTCGTAATATGACTCCATCGGCAGCAAATACTGCAAAAGAATTTTTAAACTTTATACCAATCCCAGTAAGAGAATCGTTCGTTACTACGATTGGTATCATCCTTCTAGGAGCAAGATTATGAACAAACAAGTAAGCCTAATTGGTCTAGACAGCGAACAATCAGCACAACTAGCTCAACAACTAAATCAACTGCTAGCGCATTACCAAGTGTTGTACATGAACTCTCGCGGTTACCACTGGAATATTAAAGGTGCGCAATTCTTCGAACTGCACGTAAAATTTGAAGAGATTTACACTGATCTACAAACAAAAATCGATGAGCTTGCAGAGCGTATTCTAACTTTGGGTCATACGCCAGCGCACGCATTCAGCAACTACTTGGAAGCAAGTGAAATTAAAGAACATCAAAACGCGACTTCTGGTGAGGAGTGTGTACAAGGTCTGGTTCAAGGCTTTAGCGTTCTACTTCTAAAACAGCGTGAGATTCTACAAAACGCGGGTGAAGCAGATGACGAAGGTACAGCGGCATTGATGGGTGACTACATCCGTGAGCAAGAAAAATTAATGTGGATGCTTAACGCTTACCTACAAGGTTAAGCAGCGCATCACCCAAGCAATCCTTGGGAACGCATGAAACAATCGGGAATAAGTCATAAGGGGCACGTTGGTGCCCCTTTTTTTGTTTGCGTATTTTATATGTGTGCTTTATTTGCGTGGTAAGGATTGGAAATGGCTCAATAAATCGCTGAGTTCATTAAGCGCCAACGAGGCTGAATCATTGAAAGTTTCTTGATTACCGTGATGAACAAGGCAAGAGGGCATCTGTGCGTTATACGCTGCCTGTAAGTCGTAAAGGTAATCGCCGACATAAAGCACTTCATCAGGCATCAAACGCCACTCTTTCGCCAATACCTGAAGAGACAAAGGGTCTGGCTTGGGCGGGAAGCATTCACGAGTGATGACTCGTTCCACTGAGATTTGGTTGTGTTCTAGTTTGCGCTGCGTGGCGATTTGACAGTTGCGCGTCACGATAGCGGTTTTGATTTCATTTTGATGCAAGTGGGCGAGTAATTCATGGCAGCCAATCATTGGAGCAGACTGCTCAGCATCAGAAATCTCGTAATCAAATATCACGTTATGAGCGTGCTCTCTATGGTGAGGATGCTCAAGTGCGTCGACAAAATCCAATAGATCTTCACTCTGCGGACAACCTAGCTGTTGTCGCAATTCGCCGAAGTTCATATCAGAACTCACCAAGGTGTTGTCTAAATCAAACACCACGGCTTTAATTTTATCGAGCTGTAAAGGGAATGGAATCATAATGACCTCGTACAACTTAACCGAACTATCGTTTTAAAAAACAAAAGGTTATTGTTAAGTTTAGATTCTTCTGCTTAGATTGTACGAAAATAAATCACTAGTACGTCACAAATTAAATAGTCTTAACGATTTTAGTGTTTGATTACCTTTCCTCAAGACGAAAGATTTTGCCGCTGTCGGTAGAAAAGTAGATATAGCCATCGGGGCTGATGGTTATATCTCTTACTCGCTCTCCATGACTCTCCATCAATCTTTTTGATTCGGTGAGCTTGCCATTATCAATAGAAACCACGTTGATGTGCGCCAGTTTCAATGCGCCTGCGAGGATTTTCCCGTCCAATTCTGGGTATTTATCACCACGGTACAAAATCATATTACTGGGCGCGATAGAAGGGACGTATACCAGCTTGGGATCTTCCATTCCCGGTAACGACTTAGCTTCCCCAACGTCCAACGGTCCCCAATATTCTTTACCATGAGAGACTTTTGCCCAGCCGTAGTTCGCGCCTTTCTTGATTAGATTAATTTCATCGCCACCGCGTGGTCCATGTTCAATCGACCACAGCTGTTTTGTTGCTTCGTCGTAAAACATACCTTGTGGGTTGCGGTGCCCGTAACTCCATATCTCAGGACGAGCTTGGGAAGGTTTGAATGGGTTGTCTTGCGGAACCGAACCATCAAGGTTAAGGCGCACAATACTGCCAGCATGGGTTTGAGTGTCTTGGCCATTATCGCGTTCGCCACGGTCACCGATTGAGAAGTAAACTTTATCGTCTACAAATGAAATTCGACTGCCGTAGTGGCGACCCGTGTCGGTGATGGCATCAGCAACAAAGAGATCGTTCCAACCCACAAGTTGATTGTTTTGCAATTGCGCCGTCGCTAACGCCACCGTATTGCCTTTACTCGTGCGCTTGCTGTAGGTAAAGAAGAGTTGCGGGTTTTGCTTATCGGCATTCGGTGCGAGTGCAACATCCAATAAACCAGCTTGTCCACTGGTGTTCACATTGGGGACGTTAAACAGCTTTTGAGGTTTGCCTGTGGTGATATCCAGCAACGAAACCGTACCGTTCTTTTCATTGACGATAACGCGTTGATTATCTAAGAACTCGATCCCCCAAGGGATCTGAAATCCATTCGCCACTTCGTTGGCGCGGTATTCGGCAGTGTTGGCAGAAAAGGATAAACAAGCGAGTAGGGTAGCAGCAATCGTTCTCATGGTTCCTTCCAATATGAATCGTGTTAATACTTAAAAGCTAACACTAAAAGACTATGTTTGGCAGAGATTCACTTGTATATGAATGTAAAAAATCCCCGATACGAGATCGGGGATTGAATTAAGGCTAGAGAATTGTTTAGTTAGCGAGATTACATCGCTTCTTCGAAGATCTTAGAAATTTCTTCGTGAGTTGCTTGTTTAGGGTTAGTGAAACCACAAGCGTCTTTCAGTGCGTTGTCTGCTAGTGTTGGGATGTCTTCTAGTTTCGCACCAAGCTCTTTGATACCTGCTGGGATACCCACATCTTTCGCTAGAGTAACGATAGCGTCGATTGCTGCCGCTGCACCTGCTTCAGCAGACATGCCTTCTACGTTTACGCCCATTGCTTTTGCTACGTCACGTAGGCGCTCAGGACATACTTGCGCGTTGTAACGCTGTACGTGAGGTAGAAGAATCGCGTTACAAACACCGTGTGGAAGGTCATAGAAACCACCTAGCTGGTGTGCCATTGCGTGTACGTAACCTAGAGACGCGTTGTTGAATGCCATACCCGCCATGAACTGCGCGTATGCCATTTGTTCACGAGCTTCTAGATCTTCACCGTTTTTCACTGCTGTGCGTAGATAAGCCTGGATAAGCTCAATCGCTTTAATTGCTACCGCATCAGTGATTGGTGTTGCTGCGATAGATACGTAAGCTTCAATCGCGTGAGTTAGGGCATCCATACCTGTTGCCGCAGTTAGCGAAGCAGGTTTAGCTAGCATTAGCTCTGGATCGTTTACCGAGATAAGCGGTGTTGTGTGCTTATCAACGATAGCCATCTTGATGTGACGCTCTTCGTCAGTGATGATGCAGAAACGCGTCATTTCAGATGCAGTACCTGCCGTCGTGTTGATTGCGATAAGTGGCATCATTGGTTTTGCAGACTGGTCTACGCCTTCGTAATCTGCGATTTTGCCGCCGTTAGAAGCAACAAGCGCGATACCTTTCGCACAGTCGTGTGGTGAACCGCCGCCTAGAGAGATAACGAAGTCACATTCGTTATCAGTAAGAAGTGCTAAGCCGTCGTTAACGTTGCTGATAGTTGGATTTGGTTGAGTGCCATCAAACACAACGGTTGCTACATCGCGCTCAGTGAGAAGGTCTTGAACTTGTTTGACTACACCGATTTGGTTAAGGATCTTATCCGTAACGATCAAACCTTTTTTAAAGCCTTGAGATTGGATGCTGTCTGCTGCGTCTTTCAAACAACCAGCGCCCATTAGGTTTACCGTAGGGATAAAAAATGCACTTGTCATATTGGATAGCTCCGCCGTTATTTTTAATAATCTTTCTTAATTTGCCATTTACTGTCGCACATTCGTTTCCAGATTGAAGTTGATCTAAAGCAAGTTTACCCACTTAGAGGTACTTGCAAGAGAAAAACTGTGACAGTGATCTTGTTGCACTGCGTATAAGTGCAACACTGATATAAAGTAGAACAAATATGAAACTATGGACGCAAATGATTGGCAGAAATTGACTTCTGACGCGGATATATCTCTAAATTCGACTAAAGTATAAAAAATCCCCATTAATAACTTAATTATCAATGGGGATAGGGAAGTGTTTTATAAGCTAACTACTAATAATTAAGCTATTTTAATCAGTTTTGATACTAACTTTTCGATACCTGAAGCCGCTTGAGAGATATTCTCTGCCAACATGTAAGCAGGGGTTGAAAGTACGAGGTGTTTTTCATCAAAAACGATGTCTTCGACAGGGCACGTGGTGTGTTCACCGCCCATTTGATTAAATGCTATTGAGACTGCCTCATCGTTGCCTACCGTTCCTTTCACGCCTTGCTCATAAATCATCGGAATAATGACAGGAGAAATACACAGATAGCCAGCTGGTTTTTTCGCATTAGCAAACGCGCGACAAGCTTGAGCTACGTGTGTGTTAATGGAGCACTCCGCACCCGAAACAGCGAAGTCGGTTAAGTTTTTCGCGGCACCAAACCCACCTGGAAGCAGTAGGGCATCGTATTCATCGACGTTAAGTTTGGCGACATCGTCAATATTTCCGCGTGCAATACGAGCTGATTCGATCAATACGTTACGTGTTTCATCCATTTCGTCACCAGTTAGGTGATTGATGACGTGGAGTTGGTCAATGTTAGGTGCAAAGCAGTGCCAAGTTGCACCTGCCTTCTCGATGGCGTAGAGCGCCAACACTGCTTCGTGGATCTCAGAACCGTCGTAAACGCCTGAACCACTTAAAATGACTGCGACTTTTTTCATGTTTGGATTCCTTTACTCTGAACGTTCCTTAGATTGCTCTTCGCTATCTAGACCATGCGTTTCCGAATGTGTTTTAACGTTTTCACTCTCGTTGTCATCTTCATCATAGTAGCGCACAACAAAGGGTGTAAGCATAACACTAGAGGGCAGAAAATGTTTCATATCGACTCCAACGGCTTAATAGAATGATTTTTATACTGATTTTTATAAAACAGTACGTTGAACCTGATCATTTTTGAGTTAAGCTGACGTTTCCTTTGGCATTCGTGAGTGGTAGGTCACATGAAATCAGTGCAATTTCGTTTCACACTTTATGGTTGTATCGCGATTCTCTCTTGGAGTTGTCTGCTTGGCATCGCGAGGTTGGTTACGGAGAGTTTAGGTCCTGTAGGCGGGGCAGCCATGTTGTACTCTCTTAGCTCTGTTTTCCTTCTTATCGTGGTCGGTATTCCAAAGTTGTCTTACTTTTCTCCCAAGTATCTTGTGCTTGGTGGTGCGATGTTCGTTTGTTATGAAATATTTCTCGCTCTATCTTTGGGATATTCCAACTCGCGCGCGCAGGCAATTGAGGTGTCGATTGTCAACTACCTTTGGCCTGCACTGACGGTTTTATTTGCGGTCCTTGGCAGTAATAAAAAAACAAACTGGTTGCTTTATCCAGCAGTTACGCTGGCGTTTGTTGGGGTTGCTTGGACTGTGAGCGGTGAGAATGGCTTATCCATAACTCAGATCATGTCCAATGTTAGTAGTAACCCTCTGGTGTATTTTATGGCTTTCGCTGGCGCGGTTATATGGGCTTTTTATTGCAACTTAACCCAAAGGCAGCAATCTAAACATAATGCGATTACCCTGTTTTTCATTGCAACTGCTGTTTCGCTTTGGGTCAAATATGCGTTTACGGATGAGCCAACAATGACATTCAGTTGGGAAGCGATGGGGTACTTAGTGGCTTCTGCGGCTTTAATGGCTGGTGGTTATGGTTTATGGAACATCGCGATCGTTGGCGGCAATATGGTTTTTCTCGCCACCTTGTCTTACTTCACGCCCATTTTTTCCTCTTTATTTTCTTCCATTATTCTTGGCGTAACTCTGAGCCATAGCTTTTGGCAGGGCGTTGTGATGGTAACGGTGGGCTCGCTGATGTGTTGGTTAGTCACCAAAGAGAAGCGCGAAGCGGCTGGGTAAGTTACCAACGAGATCAGAGAATTTAAGTGAGCAACGAACAGATCTCCCTTGCGAGCTGTATTCGAATACGAAGCAAATAAATCGAAAAAATTAAAAAAGCTCCCGAGATTGGGAGCTTTTTATTGAGTTTTAACGGCTCTTTGGTGGCACTCTAATAAGCGACGTTCAAGTGTAGTTGAAGCTTGAATCTGTGCTTCGACAGTCGCTTGATAAGCTGCTTACGAGTGTGCTCTAGTGTATCAAGCTCCAATGTGTCGTCATCAATATGTACGTCCACATTTACTCGTAGCTCTTGGCCCACCTTCGTTACGCCAGCCAGTTTCAATTGATGCTCAGTCACTTTTTCAATCTCAAGAACATCTTTGCCAACGCTCTGACACAGCTCTTTGCTTGGTGTCATCATTAGTAGTTCACGTAAGGCACCTACTAGCATATCGAACGGTACTTTGAGGAAGTAAAAGCCCATTAAAACCATCATCATGGGGTCGGCATATACCGCATACTCAGAAAATGGCGTTAGTGAAACAGCCCAAGCCGAGATAAATCCTACGGTCACCGCCACACTTAGCAGAGTATCCATTTGCCACTGTTTTTTCTCCGCTTCAATCAAGCCTGATGAGAAGCGGCGGCTGCGTTTCGCCATAAACCACCAAGCGTAACCACAGCCGATAACATTCACGATGCCGAATAAGGTCGCAATAGAAGCATCGACCTCGCGACCTCCAGACATCAATGCTGATATCGCAGAGTAGAGAGAGAAGCTTACAACCACTAAAATGACGGCTGCTTTTATCGCAATAACGATTGGTTCTAAGACCGCTTTTCCAAATGGGAATACAGATTTTGAAGGCTTGTTAATATAGTAAGAAGCGGCCAGTGACAATAAAGTTAACAGTAAGCTGACCAAAGAGTAAACACCGTCAAACACGATGACAATTGAGCCTACAAGCAAGCCAAGTACCATACCACCAGCAGCGAACCCAGATGCCAAAAGGGCTGAAATGGTTAGAATACGGTTTTCGTTTTTGCTTGTCCTGTCACACATAAAAGATGCCTTTGAATTTTAATACCTTACTATTCTTCGCTCATAAGGTAATTTAGGCAACCACAAAGTGACCAGTAACTAATCTAAAAAATTGCGTTTTTATTTATGTTCTTATAAAACAATGGCTTACTGTGACTTTTTGGTGTCAGTAAAATTGACGCTCACTGATAAAATGTTTAGAAGTCAAATAAATACTCGCTCAATTTATCTGCTAACCACGTCATTGCTGGATGCTCAGTATGGCCGTTAGGTGAAAACATACAGTAGTCTTCTTGCGTCAATCCGTATGTGTGTTTGATAACGGCGAGCTTCTGCTGACGAAGGTAATGGCGGATTAATGGTTCAGGAAGCACGCCCCAAGCGTCTTCTTCTAAGATGGTGTTCAGCATGTAGTCAAAACTCGAAAAACCAATATATCGAGTCGAGAAAGGTTGCAGTTCAGGGTTGTCTTTCTCATTTAGGTACACCATTAGTGCTTGCATCTGACTACGTAGATCTTCGTCTGAGACACGGCGCATCTTACTTAGGCGGTGTTCTACACTGCATACTGACATCATACGTATCTTACCTAAAGGGTTATATACGATACGAGGATCGTCTACTCGCTCATAATCAACGCCGAAAGCAAAATCTACTTGGTGGGTACTGACCAAGTTGGCTAAGTCGCCACTGGATGCCAAGATTAAGTTGAAGGTTGTTGAAGGAAAGCGGTTATTCAATGTATGAGATAATTCTTGCCAGAGATCATCAGGTAAGGAGTCGTCACGTGCTACCCAAACTTCCGCGTTAAACCCTTCCGAGATTTGAGCGCAGGTCTTTCTGACCCGTTGTGCGATGATAAGTAGGTGTTCGCAATCTTTGTAAATGGCTTTCCCAGCTTCAGAGAGGGTGAGCTGGTTGCCAGTTCGGTTAAACAATTCAACGTCGAGATCTTTCTCTAATGCCTTAATCGACATACTGAGTTTGGTGCGATTGCAGTCGAGTTGCCTTGCCGCTTCAGAAACAGAACCACACTCAGCGATGGTGCAGAAGGCTTCTACTTGAGTTAAGTTCATGATTTGACACAACCAATAAATGAATTCAAATAATTTGGGTATTATGCAGATGCGCTCCCAAAGCCATGAAAGATTATCGAAAAAAACGCGAATCCGCCAGATAAGTCTATGGTCTTTTAACGGTTTTGCGGTAATCTATGTGGGTTACAAAAAGTGAACATGGAGGCCACGATGGCACAAGATTGGGACGGCTTAGCAAAAAACTGGGAATCAAATCCAGCAACAGAGCAATTTGCGCAGTCGGTGTTTGAGCAGTTACAACAGCTAACTCAGCTTGATGGCATTAAAGTACTAGATTTTGGATGCGGAACAGGGCAGTTAAGTCAACGATTGTCACCGATGGTTAAAGACATCGTAGCATTAGACGCATCGGAAGCCATGATTGAGGAACTCGATAAAAAAGAGCTCGTCAACGTAGAACCTGTGGTAGATGCATTATCTCGCGGCTTGGTCGCTCAGCATCCGGCCTTTCGTGGACAGTTCGACTTGGTGGTTGCATCATCAGTTTTAGCGTTTGTGGAAGACTTAGACGCGTCATTAACGATCTCGCATTCTCTACTTAACCACGGCGGCTATTTTGTTCATTTTGATTGGATTGCAGAATGTGAACAAGACGGTTTTACCCTTGCGAAGTCTGAGCGTGCACTGAAAGAAGCGGGTTTTACTGAAGTTGAATCGCAACACGTTTTTGACATTACATCTGATGGTAAAACAATGTCGGTATTAATGGGGCTTGGTCGTCGCTAATACCGCTGAATAAAGAACAAAAAATGACAAAAGCGAGCTAACAAGCTCGCTTTTTTCTTATCTGCTGAGGATATATGTAACTTCACTTGCTCTAAACAAGCGTCGTGGTGCAGGCAAGGACATACTCGAACAACTTAGTCTTCGGAGGTTATTTTGAGACGACTATCCTGCGTATCTCCTCCAGCACTTCAGGGTTGGCTATTGCGCCTAAATTTTCGACGCTTCGGTTGTTAACGACTTGCTTAACGGCTAACTCGACCAGCTTTCCTGAGCGTGTCTTAGGTATATCGCTTATTGCGTAAATTGCACTAGGTACATGCCTTGGAGAACATGCAGACTTTAGCTGTGCTTTGATGGAAGCGATCATCTCGTCATTGAGCTCTACCCCTTTGACTAATTGGACAAACAGCCATATTTGTTCGTTGCGATCGACTTCTTTTCCTACTGCGATCGAATCTAGAATACCGTCTATACAGTTCACTTGCTGATAGATTTCGGCCGTGCCGATTCTTACGCCACCAGGATTCAACGTGGTATCACTTCGACCATAAAACACGTATGCCCCAACGCGAGTCTGTTCAACATCATCGCCGTGGTGCCAAATATTGTCGAACTTATCCCAATAAGCGCGATGATATCTCTCACCGGTGTCGTTCCAAAAGCCAGCAGGGAAGTTGGGTAATGAATTGGCGCAAACCAACTCACCGCGCTCTCCCATTACGCTATTACCTTGTGGGTTAAAGACTCGGACATCGACCCCTAACCCTGCTGATTGGCACTCTCCCCGATAAACGGGAGAAATAGGGTTGCCTAATACAAAGCAGCCACAAATGTCTGTTCCGCCAGAAATCGAGGCGAGGTGTACATCTTCTTTAATGTGCTGATAGACATAATCAAACTGTTCTGGATACAGAACAGAGCCCGTTGAGCATATGGTTTTCAGACTTGGAAATGCATCACTTTTCTGCGGAGAAAAAGATGCTTTTTCCAGCGCCTCTAGGTATTTTGCTGAGGTTCCAAACAGCGTCACTTCGGCTCGTTCTGCGAGGTCCCAGAGCACATCATGAGTGGGGTAAACAGGGCTACCATCAAAAATCACCAAACACGCACCGCTCGCGAGTGAAGAAACGTGCCAGTTCCACATCATCCAACCGCAGGTCGTGTAATAAAACACGCGTTCGTTCGGTTGAATATCGCAATGCAGTTGATGCTCTTTCAAGTGATTAAGCACCGTTCCGCCGACGGAATGAACGATGCATTTCGGTTTGCCTGTTGTGCCTGAAGAATAAAGCACAAATAGCGGATCGTTAAAATTCACACGAGTAAAAGTCAGCGCTTCGGGTGTGTATTGATTCAGGACGTTTTGCCAATCTTGGGTGCAGACATCGCATTCAAAAATGTGTGGTTTAAGGTAGCTAATTTGGCAAACTTGTTTAAGACCATCAAGATGATCCGCAATATGCTGGTTTTTCTCAGACATATCGAAAGTTTTGCCATTGAATGTATAGCCATCACAAGTAAACAGGATTTTGGGTTTCACTTGACCAAAGCGCTCCAAAACGCTTTCGACGCCAAAATCAGGTGAGGTGGAAGTCCAGATCGCCCCTAAACTGGTGGTTGCTAGCATAGCTATCACCGTTTGAGGTAGGTGAGGTAAATAACCAGCGACGACATCACCTTGCTTAATTCCACATTCTTTCAACCATTGCTGCACACTCGAAACTTCTTCGCACAATTGTTTCCAGGTGCAGGTCTGTTTTTCTTCACGTTCATTTTCAAACCAAATCGCGAGATCATCGGGTTGGTGACACGCGTAGGTTAGCAAATTTTCGGCGTAGTTAATTTGCGCGTTTGGGAACCATTTTATATCCCTATTTTCAACAGGTTGCTGCCAGCGACTTTCTGCTCGCTCTTTTATGGTCTCTCCCTGAGTGCCAATGACGTCGCAGAATAGCCAAACTTCCTGCCAAAACTTTTCTACATGATCGAGTGACCATTGATGCAGATCAGCGAAGCTTTCAAGGGTATTTCCTTGTCGATTAATGTGTTCAATAAACTGTGTAATGTTGGCTTCTTCGATACGACTTTCGCTCGGGTGCCATACTTTGCTGCTCTCGCGCATAGGTCCCTCTATAACAAAGTGATAACAGGTTTTAGTTTGAGAGGAATACACGATAAAGTCAAACAAGCCAGAGATTATATCGTGTCATAAAAATCATGCAGTTACGATGCATTGTAAACAATATGTTACATCGGGATGGTGCTGAGAAAATCGCGCAGGGATTGGAAGCTCTTAAGACTACAGATAGGCTTAATGTAAAGGATTTGTTAATGGAGATGAGCCATGACGCAGTATCGTTCTAAACCCGTAAACCAGGAAGGCAGGGTTGAATGGAGCCGTGAAGAAGACGCCATTTGGCGAGATTTGGTAACACGACAAATGGGTGTGATCCAAAACAGAGCTTGTGAGGCTTATTTACACGGTTTGACGCTGCTTGATTTACCTCAAGACCGCGTTCCTCAGTTACCAGAAATTAATCGTGTCTTGATGGAGACAACAGGTTGGCAAGTGGAGCCCGTTCCCGCGCTTATTGATTTCGACCGATTTTTTAATCTACTCGGTAATAAGCGCTTTCCAGTCGCCACATTCTTGCGTACAAGAGATGAGTTCGATTACTTACAGGAGCCAGATTTCTTCCACGAAATATTTGGTCATTGCGCGATGTTAACCAACCCAGACTTTGCTGCATTTACCGAGCATTATGGTCAACTAGGGCAAGCCGCTACCCCAAAACAAAGAGCCTATCTCGCTCGTCTCTACTGGTTTACCGTAGAGTTTGGTTTGGTGAAAGAAGGGGACAAAACCAAAATTTACGGTGGTGGTATTCTTTCATCTCCTGGCGAAACCCTCTACGCATTAGAGAGTGATGCAGCAATTCGCGCCCCATTTGAATTACAAACTGTGCTGAGAACGCCTTATCGTATCGACATCATGCAACCGAAGTACTACGTGATTGATGACTTTTCTCAGCTTTTTAAAATCAGTCAGTTGAATTTATTGAAACAAGCCGATCTAGCGATTGAAGCTGGACTGCTTCCTCCACTTTTTGAACCAAAGGAACCTGCTCATGTTGAATGAACAAAAATGCGAAGCTTGTAGTATCGATGCCATTGCACTAAGCAAAGAAGAACAACAATCTCTGCTGCTGCAATTGTCTGATTGGCAGATCATTGAAAGAGAAGACATACCTCAACTAGAAAAGGTGTATAAATTTAAGAACTTCAAACAAGCATGGGCTTTCAGTAACAAAATCGCGGAACTGGCAGAAGATGAGTTCCACCATCCTTCTATTTTGTTGGAGTGGGGTAAGGTTACCGTAACGTGGTGGAGTCACTCTATCAAAGGTCTGCATAAAAACGATTTTATCTGCGCATCAAAGTGTGACGCGCTAGCATCGGCAGAGTAGGACATTACCTCATACAAAAAACGCCCGGCTTACGTCGGGCGTTTTGGTTCTAAATGACTTTTACATTACTTTATAGATTGATTCGGAAGACGGATGTCGTGCCCGATACCTCATTGCCAACGACGATAAAATGACCACCGTTACGGGTAAAGTAATTAATGGACTCTGGACCTAAATCGCCTGCTTTTGGATTGTATGTGTCGTTCATGCATTCGCCATCTTCGACTTCTGTACATACTGGCTGATTGTAATCACGGCGGTTGACGTAATGCATAAACTGCGCTTGTTTCGGGTCTGTGATGTCATAAATCATGATACCGCCTTGACGCTCCAAGCCGATAAACGCGTAATGACGACCGTTAATTTGTGCTACTTCAATCGCCTCTGGCTCAATACCTTTATCATCACTTCGGTCATCGCCACTATTATTGTTATCGTTGGTGCTGTTGAAGTTCTTGCCTTCATTCAGCAGCGCGATAGTCGCGAAATCGTCACCACTATCGAAGACCAACTTGCCGTTTTCATCCCAAATCGAGAATGAACGCGCGCCAAATGATTGAACATTCTCTTGTGCAGAAAGCGTTTGTTCCGGCTTAATCACTTTTAAACGCGCGAGTTGTTTGTTGTCTTTTAGTGCCTCTGCCAATGGGTGTTCTGCTGCCACTTTCAGCTTCTTACCGCGCACTTCATCAATATGGCTTAAACAGGCTCCTTGCTCAGATGTATATTCATCTGTACCGAGGTAATCGTCTTCATCCCACATAAAGCCAGCTTTGTCGCACAGTTCTTGAGTGGTTTTGAATCCGTACTCACGCCCGTCGCCTTCATTTGCCGATACGATGTAAGTACTCCCATTCACTGAGTAGCTGTCGATAGTGTCAGGCATAAATAAGCCAACCAGTTGTGGGTAGCTTTTCAAGTTCCCAATGATTTTGTCTTTGTTGGATGCATCGAGTTTAGCGCCCGACCAAGACTTCTCACCCAAGCCAACAATTCGCTCTACTGATTTGCTCTCTGGATTGACGATTGCCATGGCGTTATTTTCTTGTAGCGCGACATAGATTTTACCGTTATCTGCAAAAGTGAGGTATTCAGGCTCTAGATCTTGTGCAACGGTGGCGTTTGGCCCCGAAATACGCACATTCATTGGGAGCTCTGCTTTTCGTGAACCATCAAATTCGTTAAAGCCAATTTGTGTCACTTCTGCTTGAGTAACACCAAGGCTCAGATCGATCAAAGTGATACTACCTTCAGGGTCAATGCTGTAATCGCTGTTTGGTTCTCCTTCATTAGCGGTTGCGATGTATCGGCCATCTTTCGAGAAGCCAACCATGTCTGGCAATGCGCCTGTTGGAAACGTCATGACTAATGACAAATCGTCGGAGCGGTACAAGCCAACAATACCATTCGCTTGTTTATTACTGTTTTCAATCGCAACAGCTACCAAACCATTGAATACAGCGACACTGTTTGCTGCGCCAATTTCAATGCCCGCTGCTTCGCCAGCGCTGTTGAGATCAATGAATGCGCTTTGCGTTGGTACGCCGTTGTCATCCATAGACATTACATCGACACGTTTTGCTTGAGCATTAACCACATAGAGCTTATCTGTACAGGCGTCATAACTCACGATTTCAGCTGCCGATGTGTCGAATGGTGCATCAGCAACGGATGTTCCGATAAACGTTAAACCTTGAATTGACGTTTCCCCAGTAACGGGTGCAGTGGTAGGTTTGCATTGTGTAGCGAATGAAGCCACGGTATCTTCGGGTTGTGATGAACACGCGATGGCAAGTGATGACAATGCGAGTGCACCGATTGCCTTTAAAGGGGTGATCATAATATCTCCTTATCAATCCGATAGGTTGTCAATCAGCATGGGTTTTATGCTGCTGTCCATTTCCGCAATTGGAATGATAGAGCGCTGAATGACGTTTGATTTGGTAAGGCTCTGAATATATGTATGATTGATGACTCTTATATTGGCTTTTTATGAAACTAATGTGTCATCAATATGATGAAGTAGGGATAGAGGAATAATGGAATTAAAATCGTTTTTAGATTTATTGGCAGCGTCACCAGAGCAGGTCGAATTTGAAGCAACGATGGCGGTGATCGAAGATAACTATACGTTTGAGCCAACCGCTTTTGTAAATGGTGAGACACAAAACAATGCAGGCGAGAACAACGGTTCGTGTAAGATCTTCGCTTTCGGTTTGCTAAACAACCTAGACAAAGAAGCGACGCTAGCCTGCTTTGGCCGTTTTTATCGTGAAGATGTATTGCAGCATCCAGAGAACAGCGATCACCAGAATATTCGTAATTTTATGGTGACAGGGTGGGAAGGCATTAAGTTTGAAGCGTTCGCTTTAACCGCTAAATAAACACCAGTCAGAAAACGATGATCAGTAAGCCAGTCGTATTACGCGACTGGCTTTTTTTCTAGACATTTTCGGCACAAACACAGCTGGTTGGCGCTTGGCTTGGGTAAATCACGGGTTTCAATAGTAAAGCACCAGCATGTCTCTTTGCCTGCGGCGATATCACAATGGGCTTGAGTCCCGCATTCAGGACAACTGTGTGTTGAATCTTCTCCTGCGATTTGTTCGATAATCGCATCTCGTTGGAGATCGGTTTTGTCTTTCCATTGGATGATTTCATCCATCGTCCGGTGACAACCAGAGCATATTCCGGCGTTATTTTTACATGCAGCTCGACAAGGTGACTTCATTGCTTTCTCGTTCTCATTTTTTATGCCGCGTACTCTAGCACAAAGCGAGTCAAGGCCGCCAAAAATAAACGTGACTGCGATTTGCTGGTGAGGAGGGAGAACCAGTGTTACCCTTGGACGAGTTACCTTAACTCTCTGTCACTTATGTTAGAAAAAGAAAACCTCATTAAACTCGCTAGAATGCAAATGCCATTTGGGAAATATGCAGGGCGAGTGTTAATCGACCTGCCTGAAGAATACTTACTGTGGTTTGATAAAAAGGGCTGGCCAAGCGGCGAGCTAGGGGATTTGCTCAAGCTATGTTTAGCGCTCAAAATTGAAGGCTTAGATAGTGTCGTGAAGCCTTTGAAGCGTATGTAACTAGCCACAGAAACTCCCACTCTTAATGAAAAGACTTATTATGAATTTTGATATCGATGCACTGAAACATCACCAATTGGTCGAAGATGGTAAATTAGAGGGATGTTACATTCATCAGCCAGCTCAAGGTAGCCAGCAAGATGACAAAGTTGTTTTGGCAGAGCGCCAAGCGTTGGAAAAGTTGGGATATAAGGTAATACAGGTTAAAGCTAAAGGCGGGACAACAACGTTTGCCGAGGCGATGCAAAAGCTTGCGAAGGAAACTGGTCACCTGCCTAAGGAGTAAGTGAGTGTAACCTGCCACAGCCTTACAAGTTCTCCCACCAGACTATTTTTTCATTCAAAAGAGCCAGACCGTTAGGCTGACTCTTTATTGCCCCAAAGTTTGTTTCGTCAAAAAGAACAGGATTGTTACTGGTTGAATTTTGACCAAGTATAACTAGTACGAAAAATGGGCATCATTGTGCTGTTCTTGTTTCAAGCGCACTCGCTGACTTTTGCCCTGTAAATCAAGTTCAAAGTGTCACAAACTTTCAAAACGTTAGGTATAGATTTCTTATTAAAACCGTTGCTAACGCTTTCTAGGTAACAGGAAGCCTGATTTTTGATAGCTAACTTACGGATTTACCATAGTAGGAATAACCTGCACTTAAAAAAGCCTCCCGAATGGGAAGCTTTTTGGTTGTGATAGCTCATTCGTAGCAAGCTACTAGAAGTTATATCTCATACCAACTGTCACACCTTGAATGTTGATATCTACACCATCAAATTCAGCAGACCTGTATCTGTAGCCGATAGCAAGGTCTACATTGTCAAGCATGTAACCTACTTCCAATCCTGCTTGATAAGAGAACTTGGATTCTGATTCAGATATACCGAAGACGTTGGCTTCGCCCTTTAATGAACCAACGCCAAGAATGAGTGCGCTATATAATTTATTACCTTTATCTATAAACTTAGGGCGTGCGTTAATATAAAAGGCATCACCTTTAACACTGGCATCTTCATTAAATTCAGCTTCACCAAAATGTTGGTATTCTAACTCCACACCTAAATCTACATTAGGGTGAACTGCAAAATTATAACCAGCATACACACCTCCACCTAAGTCGTTGCTTTCATCAATAGTTGCAATACCAGCATCTAACTCAGTATTGTGACCTACAAGTAAATTGCCGCCGACATAAAAATGGTCTACCTCGTTTGCACTTGCACTTGCACTTGCACTTAAGAGTGCTAGTAAAATCAGTTTTTTCACTTTAAGTCCTTATAGTTGATTTGGAGATATTATGCATGCATGGGAGTATCGTTAATAGCGAATATTTAACGTAACGCTCGTTGTGCGCATCAAGCCAAAGCCTAATCTTGAGGCAATCCTTTTAGCTAGCGCTATCTTAACCGAAGCGCTAGCTCTCCCAAACTCACTTTGCCATACAAAAAGTAATTTATGAATTGCTAATTTAAGTAGATGCTCTAGCTGATTTCTGTCCAATTATAAGCTATAGGGTTTTCTCAAGCTGTATTTTGCTTTACAGGAGTCAGAATGCCTGACTCCTTTTCACTTTGCTTGTCGTGAGCTTTACCATCTTGGTCGTAGAGTATTGGTTATCGAAACCATTAACTCATGTTAGTGAAAGGAAGTTCCTGAACCCTATAGTGCTTCTTTCACCAATCTTCTGTTTGGGCCATTATCTCTAACATCCAGACGCGAAATAGCATAAGATACACGGCCTTTACTAGCACTGAGCCACTCATTGTAATGACAGATAAAACACAGCAAGCGACATTTGCCGATCTTGGCCTGATTCCAACATTAGTCGAGCGACTAGAAGCGTTGGAATACAGCCAACCGACGCCCATTCAATCCCGTTCTATTCCTGATATCCTTGAAGGGAAAGATATTATTGGTGGTGCCAATACGGGGTCTGGTAAAACCGCTGCTTTTTCGCTGCCAATCTTGCAAAAAATTGTTCAGCAAGACGAATCAAACAATCGCCGTGGCAACTTCGTTTCCCACCTGATTTTAGTACCAACTCGTGAGTTGGCATCACAGGTGGCATATAACGTCAAATCTTACTCATACCATCTCAGAGATAAGATCAAAACGGTTGCCGTATTTGGTGGTGTATCGGTGAACCCACAAATGCTGGCGCTTCGTGGTGGCTGTGACATCATTGTTGCAACGCCGGGTCGATTACTTGATCTGGTATCCAGTAACGCGATTAAGTTGGACCAAGTAAAAACGCTTGTTCTTGACGAAGCCGACCGTATGTTGAGCCTCGGATTTACCGAAGAACTGAATAAGATTCTTGCGTTACTCCCAGAGAAGAAACAGACGCTGTTATTTTCTGCAACTTTCCCTGATAAAGTGACGACGTTGGCTCAGCAGTTGCTCCGCGACCCTGTTGAAGTTCAGTTGCAGAGCGCAGAAGCCAGCACTTTGGTGCAGCGCGTGTTTAGTGTAAATAAAGGTGAGAAGACGGCGGTACTCGCGCACTTAATCAAACAGCATCAGTGGCGACAGACTCTGATTTTTGTGAATGCTAAGAATGCCTGTAATCATTTAGCTCAAAAGTTGTCAAAACGCGGTATTACCGCTGAAGTTTTCCATGGTGATAAAGGGCAGGGCGCTCGTACTCGTGTCCTTGACGGTTTTAAGTCTGGCGAGATTCAAGTTCTTATTGCCACCGATATCGCAGCACGCGGCCTTGATATAGAAAAACTTCCAGTGGTGATTAACTTCGATCTTCCGCGTAGCCCTGCTGATTATATGCATCGAATCGGTCGTAGTGGTCGTGCTGGTGAAGTAGGTTTAGGGTTATCTCTTATCGATTACGACGACTACCACCATTTCAAAGTGATAGAAAAGAAAAATAAGTTTCAACTTGAACGCGAGCAGGTAGTCGGTTTTGAAGTGGAAGACGATCAGAGTGAAGCCTACTTTTTACCAATGAAGCCGCGAGCGAAGCCGGCAGGTACGGGTAAAAAGAAGAAAAAGCGTAATCAATAGAAAACGTAAACTACATGTGAGTTTACTTACGGGAGTTGTTAGAGAAAAGGAATGCTCACTAGCTTGAGTCTTCGCTTCTAGCCATTCCTTTAAAGAACAATAGAGCCCTGCTGGAGCTACCAGTAGGGCTCTATTGCTTTTCAAGATAGTGTTATTGGCGACGAGCAGGGCGTCCGCGAGGTGAACGCTTTTTAAATGCAGACGCTGCTTTGGCTTGTGACTTAAGAATAGAGTCAACGGTTAGCGGCATTGGCTCTTTAGGTTCAAGGCCATGAGGGAAGGTACGAGCTCTTGGTGGTAAGTTGTATTCTTCTTCGCTCGCGCGTGGCATGCGCTTAAAGCGATAAAGGTAAAAGTTTTCTAATTTTTCTCTCGCCCATTCGGTTTTCTTTAAATACTTCACGCTACTTGCAATCGAAGGCTTAGTGTTAAAGCAATTAAAACGCATTGCTGTATCTAGAATGTCCCAGCCGTAAAAATCCACTAACTCTTGCAACATAGTCTCTAGCTTTAATCCGTGCAGTGGATTGTTCTGTTGCAGCTCGATTCTCTCTTCGTCAGTCATCATTTTTAAGGGCCTTACTCATTAAAGGGCGGAGTTTAACAAAGTATACAATGTAGAGATATCTATAGTTACTTTGCGATGGATGCGAGCACAGTGCTCTCTACCTTGAAAGTATAAATCGGAATTGGCCGCTCTACTTGGCTCTCTGCTCAAAAATGACTCTTAAAAGTTCAAGCGTCCCAGCTCGATGTTAAATTATTGTGTAATAAGTGAGATTTTTGTTGTTCTTTTACTAATGTCTAATATTCCTACCCATAGCAACACATGCTTAATAAGCTCAAAATCAAAATTGGTTCATGCCGCTTTCTTAGTATGGCCTAGAAGTTTGATGTGGGTGTTGTCTCGTATTGGTCGAAGGCCTGTCTACCAAGCGAAACTCTAGTTGACGTAGTTCAACGTTGAAACATAAAAGGATGACTCAATGTCTGACAAAAGTAAGACTTTTTACAGGGATGTGCGCAAAAAACCGCATGAATTTGAAAGCCGAGAAGACTTTCTAAATCATGATTTAACCGTCATGAGTTTCCGTCGCTGGGGAATTCATTTGCCTTCACGTGATTACAGTATTGAAATCGAAGACTGGGTACCGGCATTAGCAGCAACCATTGGTAAAGTGGTTATGGTCACTGCCATGGTTTCCGCTTTTGCTGCTCAGTTTGGTTTATCTCCGGAATTCATTGCAGAAAACGTGCGTTACGAATTACTTATCGCTGGAGCCCTGTTCGTCATCCTGTTTTCTGCCATCCTAAACCCGAATGCAAACTTAGCGGGAACCCATGGACCAATGATACCGCTGATTCCTATGATTGCAGCTGCAGGAGGGCACCCTCTCGCGCTAGGTTTGATGGTGTGTGTTTTTGGGTTAATTCTCGCCTTAACCAAAGGTGGCTCTAAACTCATGACTCTTACTGGTATCGGGGTTCGAGGAGGGTTGTTGATCTACCTTGGTGCCGTTGGGTTGCTCGGGCAAATTAATAAGACGGAAGCGTGGGCTGCAAGTACGGACCAAGGTTACATTTCGTTTGTGGTCATAGGCCTAACCGTTATGGTTTACGCTTACTTAGCCAAGATCAATAAACGTTGGCTCGCTATCCCATTGTGCTCTGCACTCGCGGGTATTGTTGCTTATTTGATGGGCGCTGAGTTTGCTTTTACCACAGAACCGGGCCTACCTAATTTCAGTCCATTCTACTGGTGGGGGGAAGATACAGGCTGGCAGCTAGGCTGGCCAACCCTAGAGCACTTTATTGCCGTGACTCCATTTGCTCTACTGGCAGTCGCTATGTGGTCCCCTGATTATCTCGGCCATCGTGTGTTTCAAGAACTTAACTACCCAAAAGAAGCGAAAGGTGTACTCATGGATGTCGACGACACGATGGTCGGAGCATCTGTTCGTCAGGGGGTTGGTTCACTCTTAGGGGGCGGAAACCTAGCTTCTTCTTGGGGAACGTACATGATTCCTGCCGCAATTGCCAAGCGTCCTATTCCAGGTGGCGCTCTGTTGACGGGTTTCATGTGTATTGCGGCGGCGGTAATTGGCTACCCAATGGATCTAGCAATGTGGGAACCTGTTCTGCGCGTTGCTTTGATTGTGGGTGTATTCTTACCACTCCTTGAAGCGGGTATGCAGATGATCCATAAGCATAAAGATTCACTCAGTGCAGGTATCTGTATTTTTGCCTGTGCATTCGTTAATCCAGTCTTCGGTTGGGCAATCACGATGCTGTTGGATAACCTCGGGCTTATCGGCGACCATGAGCGTGCTAACGAACTATCGCGCAAAGATAAATATCTGATTCCTGGCACTGCGTTTATCGTATGTGCAGGCTCCCTTGCTATTGTTGGTCAGCTTCCAGGCATTCCAGCTCTTATCGGTTAATCGAATTATGCTCTAAAGGTATAGTGAGAGCAGTGAGTAAAGGGACTTGCTTCTTAAAATAGTAGACAAAAACAAAAAGCTACCTAGTACCAGGTAGCTTTTTGCATGTAGGGTTAGGCTACGGAGTTAGGCTATATGAGTGATTCAATGCCGTATTTTGCGCCGTAGTGTTCAACGACAAAATCAATGTCTTTGTCACCACGGCCTGATAAGTTGATCAAAATCGAGCCGGTTTCTCCTTGCTGTGCGAGTTTAATTGCGTAAGCGACAGCGTGTGAGGATTCAATAGCAGGGATTATTCCCTCTTCACGAGACAGCTCAAAGAAGGCATCAATCGCTTCGTCATCACTGATTGAGCCGTAATTGACACGGCCAATGTCTTTTAAGTAACTATGCTGAGGCCCAACCGATGGGTAATCCAAGCCACTTGCTACAGAGTACACTTCCTGAGGTTCGCCTTGCGCATCTTTAAGCATGTAAGACTTAAATCCGTGCATGATACCTGGCTCACCGAGTGTGAGTGTTGCAGCATGCTCGCCAACCTTTTGCAAAGAGCGGCCCGCAGGTTCAACGCCGTGAATGGCGACTTGTTCATCCTCTAAGAAAGCAGTAAATAGCCCCATCGCGTTAGAACCACCTCCAACGCATGCGACGAGATTATTGGGTAACTTGCCGGTCATTTCTTTGAATTGAACTCGTGCTTCGTTACCGATAATTGATTGGAAATCTCTCACCATTTTAGGGAATGGGTGAGGGCCAACGACAGAGCCTATCGCATAAAGTTGTGTATCAGGATCTTTCAGATAAGCTTCGAATGCAGAATCTACCGCTTCTTTGAGGGTTTTGCGCCCATGAGTGGCAGGAATGACATTAGCACCAAGGATTCTCATGCGGACGACATTCGGATGTTCTTTGGCGATATCAACTTCACCCATGTAAATGTCGCATTTCAAGCCAACCAATGCCGCGGCTGTAGCAAGCGCAACACCGTGTTGCCCTGCGCCAGTTTCTGCAATTAGTTTCTTCTTACCCATCTTTTTAGCGAGAATGGCTTCCCCTAAGCAGTGGTTAATTTTATGTGCGCCTGTATGGTTTAAGTCTTCGCGCTTTAGGTAGATGTCTGCTCCGTATTTTTTAGACAAGTTTTCCGCATGGAAGATTGGGCTAGGTCGTCCAACAAAGTGCTTATACAGGCGAGCGAGTTCCGCTTTAAATTCAGGATCTTTGCTGCATTCCTCATAAGCTGCGTTGATGTCATGCATGATTTGTTCAAGCTCAGGTGGAACAAAGCTACCACCGTATTCACCAAAGTATCCTTCTTCGTTGGGCATAGTGAGATCAAACGAGTTTTTCATTATTTACATCCTAGTTAACGAAAGTATTGATACTTTTATACCCAAAATTTAGAAGTGGTTGTGTGATCAGTTGCTTAAATCAGAGTTCGCGATCTAGTGCACTAGTTAAAAAGTACAACTTGTGTAGGGGACAATAGTTGTGATGTAGAATCAGGTGGTTTGAATAGATGCAAAAAAGCCTCGAGAGATCCTAGGCTGTCATAAGAACCTCTCGAGGCAAACAGAATGCTGGAAATACACTCTGCGATGGTGTCTGGAAACAAAAATTAGATTCGTTTCCTTTGTCAGATATTAGGGTTTTAGAATGAGTCGATGTCAGCGAAATGTCACAAGTTAATTGCGGTATTAAAAGCTTATTTTTTATTTTTGATTAATGGATTAGAAAGTAACCTAAAACAGGCTAACCTACCGCGTGTTCCGCGTCTTTTAAGTTGGACATGATCTTTCTTTGTCTCGAATCGGCGTCTTTAACCAACACGTGCACTTTAGCTCCTAAAGTAAACGTGGCGCTCTGGCTGGAAATTTTTTGTTTGACTGCATCAAATTCGAACTCACCATTTTGGAAACTTGATAAAGGAATGAGACCTTCGGTTCGGTTCCTCTAACTCAACAAATACCCCGAAGTGTGTGACTCCACACGCTGTCCCTATGAAGTGTTGTCCGATAAATGGCTTCATGTAATGACATTTCAGTGCTGACTCAACCTCTCAGCTAGGGATTATGTGCTCGTAGTTATTAGAATTTATTGATTGAGCAGATATATTTAATTTCATTTTTTCTCTTATATTCGCCAATCGCTTTTATTTTATAAACTTTATTTTTATGAGCAAAGCATGAGGCGAAGTGATTCAGATATGAATGAGATTAATTTAATTCCAAACTGGAATTGCAAGGTAGGTTGTGTGATTACCTAAAGATGTATACCAAAGTGACTTTATTGAAAGTGATTAATGATGGTGTGGGAGAGGTAAGTGATTTGGGTATATAAACTTAGATAGAGAATAGTAAGGGCAGTAATAAGTGGAAGGGGATTGTGGCACCAACAACATTGATGCCACACAAAGAATTACAGAGCAGTTACTTCAGCTGCTTGTAAACCTTTGTTACCTTGTTCAACAACGAACGATACTTTTTGGCCTTCAGTAAGAGTTTTGAAGCCTTCAGAAACAATAGAACGGAAGTGAACGAATACGTCATCACCGCCATTGTCTTGAGAAATAAAACCAAAACCTTTAGTTTCGTTGAACCATTTTACTGAACCAGTTAATTTATTAGACATAGATACCTCTATATTTGATTGTTTTAAATATTGAATTTTTAGCTAATATCAAGTGCTACTATATGATTTTAGAGATAACTATTTTGTCGCAGGAACGTAAACGAGGAATTCGATGTGGAACTGAGAGAAACTTTGATCTTTAATTACATTAATAGCTCTTTCCGTAAGAGCTGATGTGCAGTATACCGACAAAATTAATAAAGGCTAGCCTTTTCTTTTTTATTTTTTGAGTACACCAAGCGCATTGCTTTCAAAGCATACGCTTGGTGTATAAGACGGCGTGATGTTATAGGTGGCGTCGAGCGCTTAGTGTTTTCTGGTTGGGCCGTTACGAACGATGTCTTTACCATTGTCATATACGTGCTGCGAAACCCAGCGACCGAGGAGCAATTGGTGCTTTTCTCCTAATACGGCAACAAATGGACGACCATCGGTATTAGAGGTGGCTAGCGCAACGCCAGTGACACCTTCAAGGCCAAGAGCGCCGCTTTCTACTAAATGCAGAAATGCCTCTAACTCTTCAATCGTTTCGATTACATGGTTATCAATATTCATTGTATTCAATCTCTTCGAATTGCATTGCGGTCGCGTACTCTACCTAAGTTAAGCGTGGAAACCAAGCTTCTACGTGCGTCATGTAATGAGAGAACCTTGCCCTGCCACTAATCATCAATAAGTTAGTCTCGATAGTCCGGAACTTGCCTAGATTCAATGAGGCAGAAAACACTCTCTGGCTAGACATGAGTCACATAATGTTGTCTGGTTTATCTCATCAATACTTTTGCTATTGGATGGGGTAAAGGGGAGTGCAATAATTTGTAAAACTCTTTTCCTAAAGGCTGTTATGAAGAAAGTCCTGATTACCGGTTTTGAACCTTTTGGTGGTGACGCCATTAACCCCGCCTTAGAAGCGGTCAAGCAATTAGAGGCTGCGGCCATAAAAGGCGGTGTGATAGTTACTTGCCCAGTCCCCGTAGTTCGATATGACTCGGTGAAAGTCGTTATTGAAGCAATAGAAGCGCACCAGCCAGACTGTGTGATTACTGTAGGGCAAGCGGCCGGGCGTAGCGCGATAACCCCAGAGCGTGTCGCAATTAATGTCGATGATTTTCGTATTCCAGATAACGCTGGTCATCAGCCGATTGATGAACCCGTGGTGGCCGATGGTCCTGATGCTTACTTCTCGACGCTGCCGATAAAGCGTGTTGTTCAAACGCTGCAAAAGCAGGGGATACCTAGCCAGATTTCCAACAGTGCCGGAACATTTGTATGTAACCACCTTTTTTATGGCATCCAACATTATCTAAAAGACAAACCTATTCGTCATGGGTTTGTTCATATCCCATTATTGCCAGAACAAGCAGTAGATGGCAGTCAGCCTTCTATGTCTTTGGACATGATAGTCGAAGGGCTAAGGCTGGTGGCGCAAGTTTGTATTGCCAATGATAGCGATATCCTGGTAAGCGGTGGAACGATTTTCTAGTAAGTGTTTTAAAATCCAGTAAGTGTCTGAAAGATAATAATAAGCTCGTCGTTTGATGTTGTAGTAAATGTTAGCTTTGTCAAATTTCACAAGTAGCGAAAGGAGTAGCATTGAATAGTCAGGTTGGATGTTGTTCAAACTGGCATTCCTCTAGTACAGGAGGTGTTAGGGGCTAACTTTACGAAAGGCGAGTTATTATGAAAAGCAACAAAAGTAAGTCAATCGCACTTATCTCTGTCGTTGTTTTCGCGTTGGCTATTGCTGCGCTTAAATTCGAAAACACGCTCGGAGTTCTTCCCATCGTAGTCGCTATTATCGCGTTTTTTACTTGCGTTATTTATACCGGTAGGTACTTGTCCGATATGAAGCGTTCAGAGTTGATAAGTCAACCCAAACAAGCTCGAAAAATGTGTGCCAACGCATCACGCAATGAGCTTGATGAGTGCGATAAAAAGCGTTGAAGCGAGTCACATTCTCCGTATACTTTGCTGGAGCATTAATGCACTAACGTGTCGGAGATAAGCATGTCAAATCGAGTACCAACCAACATACTGACCGGATTTTTGGGTGTCGGTAAAACGACCACGATTTTAAATCTACTGAAGAACAAACCGGAAAAAGAAAACTGGGCGGTTTTGGTCAATGAATTTGGTGAGATTGGCATCGACGGTGCATTGATGACCGACCAAGGAGCGCTGATTAAAGAAGTGCCGGGTGGTTGTATGTGCTGCACTGCGGGTGTGCCGATGTCGGTAGGTATCACCGCATTATTGCGTCAAAAACCGGACCGTTTATTGATTGAGCCGACAGGCCTTGGTCATCCAAAACAGGTTATCGCGACGCTTACCTCACAGCAGTATGAACCTTACGTTGATCTTAAAGCGACGATTGCCTTGGTTGATCCGCGTAACTTAAGTGATGAAAAGTATCTTTCTAACCAAAACTTCGTGGACCAGTTAGACAGTGCAGATGTGGTTATTGGTAGTAAGGTTGACCTATGTTCCAGCCACGACCTTGATGTGTTTAATGACTGGGTGACGGGCCAATCCCCTTCAAAAGTATTCAGTAAGCTTATTCATGACGGTGAGTTGCCGATAGAAGTCTTGGATATTGAACGGGTTTACGGCAGCGCTTCTTCCCATATCGAGTCACATCATCATGACCACGCTCATCAAGAGCCTCAATTCCAGTTGGCGCCTGGTGAAGCCTTTGTGCGCAAAGAGAACGAAGGGCAGGGTTATTTTAGTTGTGGGTGGTTGTTTGGGGCAGAGTATAAGTTTGATTTTGAAAAGCTTTTCTCTATGCTTTCGGACTTGACCGCAGAGCGTGTTAAAGCAGTGGTCAATACGGATCAAGGTTGTTACGCGTTTAATGTTGCCAACCGAGTCGTGTCGGTGAATGAAATCAGCTTAGAAGGCTTTGAATCACGATTAGAAGTGATAGATTCTCAGCTGTTGCCATGGGATGAGCTTGAGCGAATTCTCCTTCAGTTATCTGGCATCAAACATTAAATTGCGCAAAGGTTAAACGAAAACGGTGAACCACTGATATATCTGTGCTCACCGTTTTTTCTTTTGTAGGATTTCAATGAGAAAAGTGAGATAAATCACTCAAATTCGGGTATAGTGCACGGCTAAATTTTTAAAGCTATTTTTAGTGGTTTGTTTAAGGAATACGCTCAATGTCATTTTCATCTCAAGGTTTTGCGCCAGAAGTGGTTAAAGCACTGGCAGAATGCGGTTATGAAAAGTTAACGCCAATTCAACAGAAGGCGATTCCAATGGCTCGCAAAGGCCATGATATTTTCGCTACAGCACAAACAGGTACTGGTAAAACGGCTGCGTTTTCTCTGCCTATGATTCAGCAGCTGCTAGACAGTAACCGTAGCGCTTCTCGTAAGACTGCTCGCGCACTTATCTTGGCTCCAACTCGTGAGCTTGCTGAACAAATTGCTGACAACATCAAAGCTTACACGAAGTACACGAACCTGTCGGTGGCTGCGATTTTCGGTGGCCGTAAAATGTCTTCTCAAGTAACGGCATTAGAAAACGGTGTAGATATCCTAGTGGCTACACCAGGTCGATTGGAAGAGCACATTGAACAAGGTAATGTCTCGGTCGCACACTTAGAGTTTTTAGTGTTTGATGAAGCAGACCGTATCTTGGACATGGGCTTTATTCACGCAGTACGTAAGATCATGCTAGATGTGGATACTGATCCGCAAATTATGATGTTTTCCGCAACGACTTCGAGCCAACTAAATCTGTTAGCAAAAGATATCCTGCGTAAGCCTAAGCGTATTGAAGTTGAGCGAGCGAATACGACAGCACAGACAGTTGCTCACGTGTTATATCCAGTTGATCAAGAGCGAAAAACGGAACTGCTTTCGGAGCTGATTGGTCGTAAGAACTGGAAACAAGTGTTGGTATTTGTGAACTACAAAGAGACCGCAAACGAAGTGGTAAAAGAGCTGAAACTTGATGGTATCAAAGCGGTGGTTTGTCATGGTGACCGTGCTCAAAGTGCTCGTCGTCGTGCGTTAGAAGAGTTCAAGTCCGGTAAAGCACGTGTCATGGTGGCTACCGATGTCGCTGCTCGAGGTCTAGATATTGAAGATTTACCTCACGTTGTGAACTATGACATGCCTTTTCTAGCGGAAGATTACGTTCACCGAATTGGTCGTACAGGCCGTGCAGGTAAACAAGGTCATGCCGTTTCATTTGTAAACCGAGATGAAGAGCTCACGGTTGTTCAGGTTGAAAATCTAATCCAGCAGCGAATTCGCCGTATTGAGCTTGCAGGCTATGAACCAAAACAGCGTGAATCTTACATTGAAAAGCTGCACTCAAAACCAGCGTTTAAGAATCGTCAAGGTCGTCGTAATAACCCGAACCAGTCGGCAACAGACCAGGGGTCGGCAGAGCGTCGTCTTGCTATGGTGAAGCGCCTGAAAGCGCGTCGTGGCGCAAAGTAAATTACACAGTCTGTGTGAAAAGAGCCCCTCAATTGAGGGGCTCTTTTTGTTTTGTCGTTTCGCGTTAATTTAGGCCAAGCATATTCGGTTCACCACGATAAATAATGCGATCGTTTCCTCGGTGAATACCAAACGTAACAATGACGGGTGGGTTTTCCTCTTCACTTGTAGAGCTATCCCAATCGTATTTTAGCCAAGGGATGCGATTGCCTGAGCTGTCTAAATCTAGGTGGAATTGTATTTGCTCGCGCGCTGAGTCAATTTGGCTTGCAACGATATCGGTTATCCTGCCGATACTCATCGTTCCAAGGCCAGAAAGCAGGGCGTTGTTTGCAGGCGCATGCGACCAAATTGGCGTGCTGAAGTAATATTCACCATTCGCCGTTGTTGAGCTGTCATCGAAGTTAGTCGTAAATCGACCGTTTTGCCAAATTTCCACATCAAGTGGCACTTTGATCACCATGCCTTGGTTGCCACCTACATCTTGAAAGTTCAAACGACCGAATCGAATGTCTGGTTGTTTTGTGAGCACTTCGCTATCGTCGAAGAAGTTTACCTCATCAACGGCTTTTACTGAGACTAAACCTATTTGGCTGCTGTCACTATTAGTCTCGGTATTGAATGGACCATCAGGATATTGCTTATCTGTCGTGTTCTTTTTCCAGCATGGGCTATTGTTACAAGTCGCATTGGTCGAGGGCTTCTCTATAACAAACGTTCCAACACTCGCGCTACCCAGTAGTTTCCAGTCTACCTTCTTAGGCTTAGGCGGCAAAAACCGATCGGAGTATGAGCTTAGCTCGCCTAAATCGAAATGTTGTTGAAGGTTAGACGAAAAGTGGACGTAATTCTTCACGTTTTCCTTATTCGCATTGAGTGCGACAACATCGTAAGTGACTTTCTCAAAAGGTTGATTCATGTAAGCAAAAGTTTGGCCATGTGGGTAGTGCCATTCTTGGTCTTGCACTTGAAAATATTTTGGGTAAAAACGACCAACGTAACGATAGCCTTCGTTCACAGTCATACCTAGATATTTACTTTCTAGGTTTGCTTTTACTCTCAAGCTCCCGACTTCTTCCCAATATAATCCATTAAAGAAGAATTGATCATTCTTGGCTGAATTATGCGCCTGAGCCAGTGAGTCACTACTTTTTAGCAATTTTGAGGTTTGGTTCGCTGTCTCTGATGGCGTATGTTGCTCACTCGACAAGACAACCGATGCTGCTGGAGCGTCATCAAGCGTAAAATTACGGGTGATAGAAGCATCACAATAGCGTGCTGATTCAACAGACCCACTTACAGAGCCGTCAGGTTGCCAAATGATTGGTTTCACCGTTAGAGAGAAAAGTTCTCCGGCAGCAAGAAACCCTTCTCCTTGTTCAGAGGTGCCAGAAGGCAAAGCACGTTGGTTGTCACAAATAGCGAGTGTCCATGGTCGCGAGTGCACATTAAATGTTCCTCTCACTTCCACTTTGCCTTTTTCTGGGCACTCTTCAAATCCCTCACATTCAAAATGATCGGACAGTGTCACTTCAAATATGCCGGATTCGTTCGTGATAAGGCCATGTTCAGACAAGCCATCTTCAAACTTTGCTGAATAGCTAAAGTTTCCTTCACTTCCTCCTAATGGTTGAACCAATGGATGAAAAACTTTAGGCGTACCATTGTAGTTGCTTGCTACTACAGGTTCGCCGGTGGTGGCACAAGCAAGTAATCGCGTATGCACGTTTTCTGGCTTACCTGCAATAACGTGTATTTCGTTTAAAGCGGTGCTTTTCGCCTTTGAGTAGGCCTCAAACATAAATGGTGTAAACATAAAGCTAACAGTTTGATGCTTGCTCGTGTCTTTCGCCATAGTGAAAGTCAGCGTGTAGTTAGTACCTAACGCGATGGTATCAATATCGTTCGGGACCACTCGAACAACAAGTTCACCATTCTCGTCAGATATAAATTGGTTTGCTCCTAATGTCTGCTGACCTTTAACCACCTCTAAAGTGAACAAGTCAGGGTGTGATAGGACAGCACTGACTTCTGCGCTTACAACTTCTCCATTATTGGTTGTTGTTGCTGTAAATTGCGGAAGATCGTCGCCGCACATCAGTGCCATGTCGTCCGATGGTGTGACGCTGAGGTTTAAGTCGTTCTCCGATGGAGGCTGCATGCTGCAATTCGGAACATCTTGAGGGGTGATTGGACAGACTTGGGAAGAGTAGTGACAATCAGCCTCGCCCAATCCACAGTATTGCGTGTATTTGTTGTCTTGTGCTTTCGTTTGTGCACTTCCTGGCGTTTGTTGGATTTCACCACAAACTTGACTAGGCTGATTTGGAGCGTTGTTGAAGTTCAATGTTTGGAAGTATTTAATTGCTGCGGTGGGACTATAGAATGAGCCACTTAATGTAGCTGACGATCCTACAGATTCAGCCGTACCATAGATCGACATATCTTTTATAATCAGAGATTTGTGCGCAGAAACATCACCGACGACAAAATGGTCTTGTAAAGGATGGCTTGTTTTTAGGTGTAGTGTTTCGCCTTGTGATTCGACCTTACCACAGATGTTTGTATTAAATATATTGGTCGTGCTGTGAGTCAAAATGTCACCAATAATGGTGTTGTACTCACCATTAATATGAAGGGCCTCACCTGTTAGCTCTATATCCCCATCGATGAGAACGTTATGCAGCTTTGTTGGATAAGCCGATAGAAGATCACCATAGATAACAGTGTGCTTGTTTTGGTAATCGTCGAGGTTTGATGCTTTCTCATTGTTAACCGTTAATCCGGTAGCGAGGGCGTGTAGAGAGATACGTTTATTGGGTTCACCAATTGTATTATTCCCCTCTAACACAATTCCATAATCTGCTTTTAATGTTATCTCTTTTTCCGGTAATGAGGAGACAATTTTATCACCAGCGGGTAGGACTAGTTTCCCTGTACAGCGATAAGTCGTGCCATCGCTTTCGATACTAAAACTCTTGTGTGAGCAAAGTTGACCTAACTCAGATAGATCTTTTACGTCATAAGTGGTGGCGTGTGAGGTTAGCGGTAAAAAAAGAACCGCAGTGAAAATACTGCAAAGACGCATCATCAAATGTCCTAATGAGTGGAACAAGATGGCATCAAGCGAGCGTGAGCAAATGCTCACTGAAATTGGAATAGCTGCGGTACTTTTTTGTTTTGAAGCCGCTTAGTTATTGAACTTTGGTTAATTTTTATTTCGTATGTCATACCAAAGTTTAGCGGCCTTATTACAACGTAAGTGTCAGGTTAGTTCAAGAGGTAAGTGTGATGTGTGTCGCTTTATATGTGTAACTATTTGTTAGTTAAGGATAATGAGTAAGCATGTTGGTTCAGAATCAGGAAGGACGCGATCCTGATTCTGAATGTTTATAACGCTAGGCAGCGTGAACGATGAGTGGGGCCATCTGATATAACTCTTCTAGTATGGCTTTCGTTTGTCTCGAATACACCAGACAATCTCGATCGCCAACGAGCTGAATTGCTCGCACTTTACCTGCAACCAAACATTGCCTAATCGTGCGTAGAACCATTTGGATATCAATTTCTGACGCGCCATCAAGGCTGTTTTTGGTTTTTAGAGATCCAAGGTCGATGCTAATGATTATTTGGTCGCAGTGGTCTAGGTAATTGCCGATCTGTTGCTTAACGTTATTGCGATGACGAAAAGAAAACTCTTTCTCGGTCACCCAATCACAACCTTGATCCTCCGCGTATTCCCACGTTTCCTGCTTCGTCTCTTGCTCACTGACGCCAGCAAAAAACAATCGTACGTTTTGATAGCGAGAAAGAGCAAAATGGAATGCAGAGCCTAAGCGTGGCTCAAGTGTCGGCTTCAAGTTCATGTTATGCCCGATATTTACGACACCCACTTCGTCTCGATAGGATACGACCACAGGTAACATGGACAAGATTGCCTCGGTACAGTTAGTGACTAAAACGGGAATTGAGTGGCGAGAAAGCGAAAGACTTAACGCTTCCTGAAACTCGCCATTCTCCAGTTTGTCGTGGTTGAAGTGCCCATAGTTTTCAGCGGTTTCATGATCATGTTGTTGGTAAAGCCAATCACTAGCATTTTCCAAACTTTGATCAGCTAATTCAAACGCGCCCTTAGACATGGGTGGCAAATACTCACACACTGTCATAAAAGAAAAAGGGTAATGTTGCGGCTGTTTCACTGTGTGATGGAGTTTATAGCGTTTGAAAAAGCTTAACATGATGAATTACCTTTCTGGTGGTAGTGCCCTTGCCGCTTGCAGTACATGTAAAATAATGCGCTGCTTATCCTTTTCGACTCGGTGGGCCGGAGCCATTACCGAGACTGCGCCAATCAGTTTGCTTCCTTTCATTACCGGTGCGCTAATACCTGACACACCAGGGTCAATCTCAGAAGTACTGACGGCATATCCGTGTTTACGGATGGTTGTGAGCTCTTTTTCCCACTCGTCGCGTCGGTGATCTTGATTAAAATATCTCAAGATTTTCTCGCATCGACTTTGAGGCATAAAAGCGAGCATCACTTTAGATGAGGCACCGCGCAGCAGAGGTTGACTTTGACCCTGGACGAAGCTGCAACGCAGCGCCTGCATACTTTCTTTCTGTCTGACACAAAGCGCACGATAACCAGCTGGTACCATATAAGCGGCCATTTCCCCGGTTTGTTGTACCAACCTAGCCAGTATGGTTTCGACCATGTCGAGCCCATGTTGCGCGGTCTCATAGCTGTGCATGAGTAATAATGCCGCTGGACCAACGACAAATGTCTTGTCGTGAACGCTTTCTTCGATCAAGTTCCACTCTTTAAGCAGTTTTAAGTGTCGGTAAAGGCTGCTTAAAGGAACGTTCAATTGCTCGCTTAGCGCTTTCGCAGAAACTGGGAACGGACTAACTGCAACTTGCATTAACAACTGCAGTGATTTTTCGTTTACCTGGTTAGCATTAGCTTTGTTTGTCGTCATGAGAGTGTTGTAACGTGTTGTAGGAGTTACGACAAATATAATTCTTAATTACTGAGAAAAGAAAAATAATTTTAATGGGTAATTCTTACATGATGAGAAACAGACCGGTAAAGACTTTCGCAAGTACCGATAGACATAACATGGTGTCGAATTAAAGTCTCAGGTTTGAGGCGCTTGATACTAAATTGGAACAGGAGTGAATAAGACATTGTTTAGTTTGCGGTATTACTCAGCGTTTCGCATACTGAGTTAATCCAAACAAATAATGTTAAAAAACGTGAGTTGCTAGCGGGTATCGGAATCGAGGTACCATCTCAGTAAATCGGTTTTATAAAAGGTTACTTTTATATGCTGAATAAGGCGATTTTTAAAAAAGCCATCATTTTCCTTCTGCCTATTCCCTTGGTTATTGGAGAGGTTTTGTATTTAGCTCGTGAAAGCGTGCAAAACAATCTCAATCATTTATTAGAAAAAAATGTGCAAATTGCAGATGAAATTTTATTCCAAATAGAGACAGAAAACCGCACGGCGCTGCTACACCCTGAACGATGTGAAGAGCTCCAGCAAAGCTTAATGTTTGAACGAGATATTGAAGAAATGCTCATTGTGAAAGAGGGAGTCATTACTTGTTCTTCGAAATTGGGAAGTATCTCTAAACCGTTAGCTGAGCACATCGCCTTTCCCAAGGGACAAACGCTAGCGCTTGGTAGTGTTGATAGCTTGTACGATCAGTTCTTGCTAGTGGTAACGGAAGGAGAGCGGGGTTATCAAGCCGTAACGATTATCGATCATGACTACTTTAATGCGACAATAGGGTTTAACAACGATTTACGCCTAAAACGCTCTGCGCTGTTTATCCATGATCAAGTTTCACCAGAAGGAGCATTAAGAGCGGGAAGTAATCCTATCGGTATCAAATCGTCGCAAATGTTTGAGTATGAAGCTTTGAGCGAAGCCAGCGATCTTTTCGTCAAACAGAGAACACTTTCCTATTTTTTGTACTCAATTCCAATTATTTTCGTTATCTACCTTTGCTTGTATGCGTTGAATAAGTTTATTGATCCCCATCGCAATTTGATACTGGATCTTAAAAGAGCGATAAAAAGAGGAGAGTTGACCCTGTATTACCAACCGCAAGTTAACGTTGATACCGGTCAGTTATTCGGGTTTGAAGCGCTAGTGCGATGGGAGCATCAAAGTAAGGGGTTCATTTCTCCGGATGAGTTTGTCCCTGCGGCAGAGCAAAGTGGATTGGTTTTTTTACTTACTGATTTCGTTCTGGATAAAGCGGCAGAGGACTTCAGTAAATTAGGCTTTGATCAGCCTGTCCACCTTGGTATTAACGTGCCGCCTGGTTATTTAGTCGGACCAAACGCGATCAGAAAAATTCAATTGCTCGACAGACAGTTGAGCCGAAACAAAGTCTCATTAGGGGTAGAGATAACGGAGCGTCAGCTCATTGATTCAGAGGCGAGAAAATGCATTGCAGCGCTGCGAGTGCATGGTATTGATGTGCTGATCGATGATTTTGGAACTGGCCAAACCTCGTTAGCATTTCTACAGCACATGCGCATAGATTACTTAAAAATCGATAAGTGTTTTGTCGAAACTATTGGTATTCCTAGCCTTAGTGCTTCTGTCTTAAAAGCGATGGTTCACTTCGCGGAAGAATTACAAGTACAATTGATCGCTGAAGGCGTGGAAACCATAGCGCAAGCTGAACACTTAAAGCAGATGGGAGTGAGATATCATCAGGGATACCTGTACTCCAAACCATTACCTTATGAGCAGCTTGCGCAGCGAAGTCATTATGATTGGTAGACGTTAGCTCTATAACACTGAGCATTTTCATCAAACACAAACTCTAACTCATTTTTGATGCTATCTAAGCGGTCTTCTTGGTAGTGAGACACATACAATAGTTGGCTTAAATTCTCTCTAGCGATGAGTTCAAGTGTGTTCTTAACTAACCGTCTACCCAAAAAATCTAACCCTTGATACGGCTCGTCCAAAATCAATAATGTGGGTTGTTTCACGATGGCTCTTGCAATCAGTAACAGTCGCTGCTGGCCGTACTCTAATTGCTTAAATGAGGTTTTTTTGTACTGGCTCATATGTAAGATATCGAGCCACTCGTTTGCAATATCCATTTCTTTGCGAGTTGGCTGGTTATACAACCCAATCGAATCGTAAAATCCTGACAAAATGACTTCTAATGCGCTGCAATTGACTCGATATTGGAGGTGTAGCGCTGAAGACACCATACCGATATGCTGCTTAATTTCCCAGATTGTCTCGCCAGTACCACGCTTTTTACCAAAAATATCAATGTCATTGCTGTAGCATTGCGGATGATCGCCAAAGATCAATCCAAGTAAGGTACTCTTTCCACAACCATTTGGGCCTTTGACCTGCCAATGTTGGCCCTTGTCTATGCGCCAGTTCAAGTCAGTAAAAATCTTCTTATCGGTGTATTCAACAGTCCCATTCTTTAGTTCAAATATTGGGTTGTTGAATGGTGTCGAGTGCTGATGCTGACGTATCAAGCTCATCATTTCTTCACTCTGTTGCTTTGACTGAGATTTAATTTGTCCAATGATTGGATGATTATCCCAACTGGACTTATCCATTGTACTATCAAGCTTTCCTGCACTGAAAAGCGCGATGCTATTGATCCACTCAGGCATGTCAGATTCGCGAGAGAAGGTTATGAGTAGTTGCACATTTTGAGAAAGCGAGTGTAAATAGCGAGCGAGAGCAGCTCGGTGCGCAATATCTAAGCCAGTAAATGGATTATCGAGTAATACTAAGTCAGGTTGTGTGGCTAAAGCTCGGGCGAGCATTACTCTTCTGGTTTCTCCGGTAGAGAGAACACGGAAGCCACTATCTCTAAGATGACTTAGGTCGAGATCATTAACTAGCTGTTCAGTTAAGTTAGTGTCTTGGCTCTGTTCTAGGATTAATGAATAAACAGTGCTTCCTTGGTCGATACGATCAAGAAAATCCGTATCATCTTTTTCTAATTCTCTTTCCAGTAATCGCTGTTGCTCTGATAACGACACTTGCGCAACGGACAGCCCATTTAGCTCAATTTCCCCACTATTTGGTGATATTTCATCACAAATAAGGTCTCCAAGCAGAGAGCCAATATCTCCATCCGCGCTGAATATCCCCCAAGACTGCTGAGTGTTAATTTTCCAATCGTCAATAAACAAGTGTGTCGTGTTTCTCTTAGCTGCAAGCTGACGAAAGTGAATAGTCATTGTGTTTGTCTTCCCTGTTTTCGTTTTAGTGGATTACTTATAACAATTTACGAACTCAGTACGGAAGCGCTTTTGTGTATTAATTTTGAACAGTGCTCAGTCTTGTGCATATTAACGAAGCCTTGTAGTAGAGGATAAAAATGCGACTAGAGTCATTAAGTAACAAGTAAACTTGTCAATAATTTTGTTTTATTTTTGAATCAACCTATCATTATGCATGTATATGTTATGCTGATAAATTCATATTTGCCGTTTGTTAATTAATCAATGTAAGGACACATGTTTATGAGTGAAACGGAATACGATTACCCTTCGAGTTACAGCCTAGTTTCCATTACCGATACCTCCAGTTACATCAAATATGCCAGTGAAAACTTTAATGAAGTCGCGGGGTTTGATGAAGGGGAGCTTATCGGTAAACCCCACAATGTTGTGCGTCATCCTGATATGCCAAAACAGGCTTTTAAAGATTTATGGACTCACCTGAAAACTGGCAAACACTGGATGGGAATGGTCAAAAATCGACGTAAAAACGGCGGCTATTATTGGGTTGACGCGTTTGCTTCTCCTATAAAATCTAATGGTGAAGTTGTGGAATACCAATCAGTGAGATTTAAACCTGAGCGTATACACATCCAGCGAGCGGAAAAAGCGTATTCGAAGCTTCGAAATAATCGTAAGCCGTGGAAAATGTATCTTCCTCGTACACGTTTGTGGATGAGATCGGCCTTCTTCCTTTTAATTTCAAACCTTCTTGGCTTACTCATTCTACAAATGAATCAATCACCAGTGATAGCGTTTGGCGTTGTTGCGTTACTTTCCGTTTTCTCTATTTATGTATTAACCAGACCAGTTGAGAAGCTCGCTAAACAGGCTAGGCAAGACTTCAACAATCCACTCATGGAATATATTTATTGCGGAAGAATCAACGATCTGGCTGAGATTGAGCTGGGTATGAAGATGCGTAAGCAATTTGCAAATGCGCTATTGGGGCGCGTTGGCGTGTCTGTAAAAGACTCTTGCGAAGAAACGCGCGCAAGTGCTAACAGTGCTGCGACAAATAGCCAGCAAGTGACGGAGAACTTAAGCGCACAGAAAGTGGAGATTGACTCGGTCGCAACAGCGGTCAACGAGATGCAAGCCTCTTCATCTGAGATATCAAATAATGCTCAAGCGACCGCCGAGGCTACGTTAGAAGCGCAAAATACGATGATAGACAGCCGTAGCGTTATCGATAATGTTAACCAATCGGTTTTAGAGTTGGTGGGTGAGCTCGGCGAAATATCTAAAGTGGTCATACGTTTGAACCAACAAACCGAGCAAATTGGAACCGTTGTTGAAGTCATCAATGGTATTGCCGAACAAACTAATTTATTAGCGTTGAACGCTGCAATTGAAGCCGCGAGGGCAGGCGAACAAGGCAGAGGGTTTGCCGTTGTAGCAGATGAAGTGAGAACCTTAGCTAAAAGAACTCAGGAATCGACAACAGAGATTAAATCGGCCATTGAAGGGATTCAAAATGGGAGCAAATCAGCGGTTTCTGCGTTAGAGAAAGGTAATGAAATGTCGACCGGAACGGTAACATTGTTAGGTACTGCTTTGGATAGCATTCAACAATTGGAATCCCTTGTTCAGGACGTCGTCGAACGAAACCAACAAATTGCGGTCGCGATAGAAGAGCAGGTTTATGTAACGGATGAAATAAATGAAAACATCCAGTCGCTTAATTTAAAGTACAGTGAATCGTATGAACTGATGACTGAAACGAATCATATGAACACCAAAGTGCAAAATTGCACCAATGACCTGTCTGAAATGATTAAGAAGTTTGCTTAAACTTTAGAAAATCGAAGTTAAAAGCCCGCTAAACATTAGCGGGCTTTTAACTGGAATATAGTGAAGTGCCGGATTCGTTTACGAGCGAGGATTTCTAAATCTCGTTTTTTAAGAGCTAAAACGACGAAAGCTCGCAATAAATGCGAGCTCTCTAAATAAGTGGCGGAGAGATAGGGATTTGAACCCTAGATACGCTATTAACGTATGCCGGTTTTCAAGACCGGTGCTTTCAACCACTCAGCCATCTCTCCGTTGTGGGCGGTATAATAAGGAGCATAGTCCGACTTGTAAAGTGCTGAATTATAATAGAAGTACTGTTTGCTTGTTTTATGATCACTGATGTGATGTTGGACAGTTTGAAAACGGAGTGAAAAAGGGACAAAAAGTACCAATTTATAGAGTTTTTACTTTATATTGGCGCACGTCAATAAAATGGTGTTTTATTGTTATCTTGCTGATATATAAGACATAACATGCTTTTAGGGTACATGTGTTCGCCCGAAAGTATTTGCAAGACTTTGTGAACTAATTCAAAATTAACTGGTATAGCCAGTTGTGCTTAGAATTCTTAAGGGTGTTTATGAAGGTCACAAATCTATTTAAAGACAAAGTTGATGCGATTTCTGCTCATCAATCCGAGTTTATGAATTGGATGTCTCCAACGTTACGCGATTATTGGAGTGACTTTTTGGGGAAAGCTCAAAATAGCTTTCTTTTCTCAAAAGTTCGTGATCACCAGCAGCCAGCCGTCAACGAAGAAGTTGCACCTCAACCTGCACCGATCGTAATGGCACCTGAGGCTCAAAAGCTTTATGACGAGTTAAGTGAAAAAATTGGCGAAGTTATTCACACTGGTGATTGGGTTCATGTGTCTCAAGAACGTATTAACCAATTTGGTGCTGTAACGGAAGACATGCAATGGATTCATACCGATCCAGAGCGTGCTTCAACTGAATCTCCATTTAAGACAACTATCGCTCATGGCTTTTTAACATTAGCATTGCTGCCTAAACTGACGGATTCAGTCGATCCAGACAAGCCAATGTTCCCAACAGCTAAAATGGTAGTTAACTTGGGTTTAAACCAAGTCCGTTTCCCTTACCCTGTCAAAGCAGGCAATAATGTTCGTGCAGTCAGCACGTTAACAAAAGTAACGCCAATCAAAAAAGGTTTGGAGATTGAGCGCGAAATTAAAGTGGAAATTGAAGGTATTCGTCGACCTGGTGCGGTTGTGGTCTCTGTAATTCAACTGCATTTCTAATTCCGAAACCGGATAGAACACGACATAGTAAAAGAGAGCATCAGGGTGCTCTCTTTTTCATTTTTACTGATTAAAGTTTTTTACTGGCGTATAACCGTAATCTGCAATCGCTTTTTGTCCCTGCTCTGAACGAAGGAAAGCGATAAAACCTTTACCTGCATCGCTAATCTTATCTACTTTGTATAGCACTAGGAATGGTCGCGCCAACTTGTACTTATGATTGCTAATGTTTGTCGAGGTTGGGTCAATACCATCTAACTGAATCGCCTTGATCGAGCGATCTACTGACCCTACAGAGATAAAACCAATGGCGCGAGTGTTATGGTTAACAATGGTTTTTACCATGCTGTTGCTGTTTACAACCAAGTTGTTTGGGCTGATATCCGAGACAAGGCGATCATTAACGATTTTGGTCAGTCCCAGCAAGCTTTCGAAGCTGTAACGTGAACCTGAAGACGCTTCTCTAGTAACCACCGCGATAGGCTGATCTGCGCCCCCGACCTCTTTCCAATTCTTAATCTTACCTTTGTAAATATCAAACAGCTGTTGCTGAGAAAGGTTTTCTACAGAGTTGGTACGGTTTACAACAACAGCGAGGCCATCATAAGCGATAGGGTATACATTGAGATCTTCACCTTTTTCGCTTTCAGTCAGATAGCGAGAGCTCATGCCTATTTCGGCTACTCCTTTATTGACCATGGTGATACCAGCACTCGAACCAATGCCCTGAACAGCAACGTAATCGTCTGGGTGTGTTTTGTTGTATTCCTCAGCAAGTACATCCATCACACGAGCAACCGACGTTGAACCCGAGATGTTGATTTCTTTTGCAATGGTAGGGAGGGAGACTGCTATGGCCAATAACGTCGCCACAGTAAAACGTAACATATTAAACTCCATATACGGGATAAAGCAGAGTTTATGATATTGCGTTCAGGTTACACTTTTGTGAACTGTTAGCGCTAAACAGGGGAATTGTTTCTAGTCAAGAGGTGATGGAGCTAGCGTTTCCAAGTGGACTGAGATGATAATCTGGGCAAATGATAATATAGCTATCTTATACTTGAGTTAGGTAGATAACTACCATCGGTGATGATGTAAAGGTTATATACTAGGATCGACAGCTCTAACTATCATCCATCGGGAGAACGTTGATGTCAGTGTCCCAAATGGCGACAAGTCGTTTATACAAATCAGTTCAATCGCTCTGCTCTGCGCGTAATGCTAACTTGCCTGTCGAACAGGGCAAGTGCCTCTATGAGCTAGTAGAAAATGGCGTTGAGCTTCATCGGGCGCATTTTCTCCTCGACTCCCAGCATAGCGAGTATACTTCTCCCGTCGCGAAGATCATGTTTGATGAGGAAAACCAACTTTGGTATTTCTATGTTCCCACATATCACAACGAGCTGTTAAGGTGGGTGCCTTATAAGCCACTTCCATTTAGCCGAATGCTTGAGGACTTACTCAACGAGTTGGAGCGCGATCCTCAAGCGTGTTTTTGGGAATAGGGCGAGCCCAACGGATGCGAATGCCGACATGATTTATACTTTAGGCCTAACAACTTGGTTTCTAAAGTCTTTGGGGGTCATGTTGTAAACGGATTTAAATGCTGTACTGAAATGCGCTGCACTTTTAAAGCCAGACTCAAACGCTATTTCTGTTATTGATTTTTCTGACTTGCGCAGTTGGGTTGCTGCGAAGTTTATCCGTTTCACCTTTAATATCTGAGAAAACGAAAGATCATCTGCGGCGAGGCGACGTTTTAAGGTTGCGATGGACATGCTCATATGAGCCGCTAAGCCTTCTAGCGTGATGTCTTTTTCAATATTACCCTCAATGTACTTAATGGCTTTTTGAGAGTCGCTCAGGCTACTTGCATCATCTATGATAGATAGGATGTTTGGCTCTACCTCAACCATCAACGACAGCAATGCCATTGCGATATGGCTTTGTGTGTAGTCTGGAGCATTGCGACTCGCTAACTTAACCAACATGTCCTTCAATTGTGCTACTTCGCTACTGGATTGCGTTGAAAAAGGATAGAAGCGCCTTTCTTCCGTTTTGGAACGTAGCATCGGGTGCGCTTTCTTAAAGTCACAGAATATATTTGGATTGAAGACTAAAGCCAGTGCTTTAAAGCCTCCGTCACTAGAGACGGCTTCTGCACTGCTCAGATCTGCGGAGTTATAGAGTGTGAAATCTCCGGCTTTAAGTTCAAATTGCTCGCCATTAGGTTGATGAACTAATAGGGCACCTTCTTCAACAATATATAACCCATTATGTGTTGCAGTGTAACGCTCACTTTTGCGCGCAGTGAAGTGATTAAAGCGAATGATCTCAATGTTCGGCATACTCTTTCTTATCGTTTTACATAACAAATAAAAAAGGCGCTCAATAGAGCGCCTTTTAACTTCATTCGGTATTACTCACTTACAGTCTGTTCTGTTTGTGCTGCTGGTTGTTCAGCGAATACCTGGGTTGGCTTTGCAACTAAACTGCGGTTTTCTTGGTTTACGTCCGTAAGGACAATTTCCAATGTATCCCCAAGTTTGTATACGACCTCTTTATCGATAGAGATGGTACCGTTGTCGCCATTGCACTCAATTCTTTCTTTATTATCAAGAATTAGTGCACCAGGAATAAAGGCTGCTGCGCCATTTTCGAGAAGTCGGACACGTGCGCCTGCACGATTAATATCGAAAATCTCACCTGTGAAACAAGTTTTCTTACTCGGCTCATCAGCAAGCGTGCGTGCATATAGCCAATCTGAGACATTTCGCTCAGCGATTTTATGATGTTTACGATGTAGAGCTAGCTCTTCGCCTACTTGGTCATCTGGTTTTTGTACGGGTTCTTTACCAAGGATGACGGCCTTCAACATACGGTGGTTGATCATATCACCGTATTTACGAATTGGTGATGTCCAAGTTGCATAGATGTCTAAACCCATTGCGTAATGAGGCAGAGGCTGATTACCCACCTCACTGTATGCTTGGAACTTACGAATGCGGTTATCTAGATAAGACGTTTCTTGAGCTGCCAACCAGCGGCGCAACGCAGCAAAGCCTTCTAGCGTAGCAATAGACTCCGCTGTGAACTCCAACTGGCCTTCTGGATTGACAAGTTGAACCACTTCTTCAATCTTCTCGTTCTTGATACCTGCATGCGTATTGAAGACACCTGTTTCAAATTTATCGCGTAATGTACGACCTGCACAGATGTTTGCGGTAATCATGGATTCTTCAACAAGACGGTTTGCACTGCGGCGCATGTCTGCGTGGATAGCGATTACATCGTTATCTTCACTGAGCTCAAAACGGTAGTCAGGACGATCAGGGAAGACCACTGCGTTTTTCTCACGCCATTCAGCGCGAGCAAGAGAGAACTCATAAAGATCACGAACGATGGTCGCGATCTCTTCAGATGGCGTCCATGCTTCAGAGCTGCCGTTTTCTAACCAATCAGACACGTGATCGTATGCTAGGCGTGCATGTGATTTGATGTTTGCCGCGAAGAATTTAATATCGTCGCCAATCACACCATCTTTACTTACCGTTACGGTACAGCAAATAGCAGGGCGGGTTTCACCTTCAATCAGAGAACATAGGTTGTCCGCTAAATCACGAGGTAACATCGGGATGTTGCGGCCTGGAAGATAAATAGTATAGCCACGCTCACGCGCTACTTTATCCATTTCATCTTCAGGTGTGATGTAGGCGGTTGGGTCCGCAATAGCGATGGTGAGTTCGAAATCGCCAGATACGGTTTTCTTCGCGTACAGCGCATCGTCCATATCTTTAGTCGATTCACCGTCGATAGTGACGAATGGAACATGAGTCATGTCTACGCGTTTTAGCTCCGCGTCGTCTTTCAGTTCCCAGTTATCGATGCCTGCTGGCTCAGAGTTTGGTAGATCGTTTTGAGCAAGCGTTACCCACCAAGGCGCAATTTTATCATTCGCGTCAGTGATTTTTTCAGAAATTTCTACGAAGAAAGAGTTATCGCCTTTTAGAGGGTGGCGAATAAGATGTGCGACAACCCAATCACCTTCGGCGAACTCGTCAGGTTTTAGACCTTTCTTTAGTTTCGCTTTAAGAGATAGCTTTTTAAGCTGTGGGTGATCAGGTGCTACGTTGAGCTTGCCTTTGAACATTTTTACTCGACCAATAAAGCGAGTCACGGCTTGTTCCAGCAGCTCTTGTGGCTCTGCAACTTCGCGTTCATTTTCGGTGCGGATAATGGCGATGACTTTGTCACCGTGCATGCACTTTTTCATGTACGCAGGCGGGATGAAGAAGCTCGTCTTACTGTCCACTTCCAAAAAGCCAAAGCCTTTATCTGTGGCTTTTATTGAGCCTTCTTTTTTAGGCAGGTTTTCTTGGATTTGCTGCTTAAGCTGAGCGAGTAGTGGGTTATCTTGAAACATCTTTTCTTAAATTACCTATGGAGTTGGGCACACTATAATCATTGCGAGCTATTATTACTACCTGTGAAGCGTAATTTCGCCGTGAATTTTGCCAATTTAACCACGAGAAATTGGCTTAAATATTGATGAAATTCTCATCTGTGAGTTACGCGAATCTACGGGGAATGGTAGGGTTGGTGGAAAAATATGCTAAAAATACCATTGTTGAGAATAAATTGTGATGTAATTCAATTTTTTCTGGATTTTTTTATGCTTTTAAGGAATAATCCGCCTCCCTTAGTCGTCCCTAATGGCTTATCGCGGTTGTGTACTGTGCTGTGTTCCCGTCTGAATGGAATCAGTATCTGGATGGATCAGTATCGAATTGGAAGAGCATATGGGACTGTTTTTTTGTTTAATTAAGTAGGATCCCAATGCAAGATTCTGTTATTCAATTCAGTGATTTATCTCTGAATGATTCTATCCTTTCTGCTCTAGACGGAATGGGTTTCGTGTCACCAACTCCAATTCAGGCTGCGGCAATCCCACACCTATTGGAAGGTGCTGACGCGCTGGGTAAAGCTCAAACAGGTACAGGTAAAACAGCAGCGTTCTCTCTGCCTCTTCTCAACAAACTCGATCTAAACCAACGCAAACCGCAAGCGATTGTACTTGCTCCGACTCGTGAGCTGGCAATTCAGGTTGCAGCGGAAATGAAAAACCTTGGTAAAAACATCAAAGGTTTGAAAGTTCTAGAGATTTACGGTGGCGCATCTATTGTCGACCAAATGCGTGCTCTTAAAAGTGGCGCTCATGTAGTTGTCGGTACTCCAGGCCGTGTTCAAGATCTTATCAATCGCGAACGTCTACACCTAGACGAAGTTAGTACTTTCGTTCTTGATGAAGCAGACGAAATGCTAAACATGGGTTTCGTAGATGACGTAACTGCGATCATGGAGCACGCTCCAGAGTCAGCACAACGCGTTCTGTTTTCTGCAACTATGCCTCCAATGCTGAAGAAGATCGTTGAACGTTTCCTTCGTGACCCTGTAACGGTTGACGTTGCTGGTAAAAACCACACTGTAGACAAAGTTCAACAACAGTTCTGGGTAGTGAAAGGTGTAGAGAAAGATGAAGCAATGTCTCGTCTTCTTGAAACTGAAGAAACTGACGCGTCAATCGTATTCGTACGTACTCGTCAAGATACTGAGCGTCTGGCTGACTGGCTATCTGCACGTGGCTTCAAAGCAGCTGCACTGCACGGTGACATTCCTCAGTCTCTACGTGAACGTACTGTTGATCACATCAAACAAGGTGTTATTGACATCCTAGTTGCAACTGATGTTGTAGCTCGTGGTCTTGACGTTCCACGTATTACGCACGTATTTAACTACGACATCCCATTTGATGTTGAGTCATACATCCACCGTATCGGTCGTACTGGCCGTGCTGGACGTAAAGGTAAAGCGATCCTTCTAGTTCGCACTAACCAAATTCGTATGCTTCGCACTATCGAGCGTGTAACTAAGTCATCTATGGAAGAAATCCAACTTCCTCTACGTGACCAAGTTGCTGAAGCTCGTCTAGCTAAGCTAGGCGCTGAGCTTGAAGCAGAGAAAGAGCACAAAGCACTAGACAAATTTGCTGAGTTGGTAGAGAAACTACAAACTTCTCTAGACATCGACCCTGCAACACTTGCTGCTATGCTTCTTAAGCGTCAGCAAGGCAAACGTCCTCTGTTCTATATTGGCGAAGACCCAATGGTTGAAGCAATTGAGCGTGACAAGCAACGTCGTAAAGAGCGCCGTGAAGGTGGTCGCGACGGCGGTCGTAACTTCAACAACCAAGACTGGGATACTTACCAGCTTCAAGTTGGTCGTGAGCAAGGCGTTCAAGTTAAAGACATCGTTGGCGCTCTAGCAAACGAACTAGGTCTAGGTAAAGGTTCTATCGGTGCGATCAAACTAGCTCAAGGTCACACATTCGTACAGCTACCTAAAGCAATGACTTCAGACGCGGCGAACAAGCTAAGCAAACTACGTATCCGTCAACAAGATGTTGGTGCTGTAGTATGTGACTTCGATGATTTCCGCGAGTCTCGTGGTGGTCGCCGTGACGGTGGTCGTCGCGATGGTGGTCGTCGTGATGGCGGTGGTTACCGTGGCAACCGCGAAGGCGGCAATCGTGGTGGTGATCGTCGTGAAGGCGGTCGTCGCGAAGGTGGTTTCCGTGGTAACCGTGACGGCAACCGCGATGGTAATCGTGAAGGTGGCGAACGTCGTTTCGATCGCAACCGTGGTGGTGATCACCGTGGTGCACATCGTGGTGAACGTGGTCACGGTCGTGGCCGTCGTACAGACGCATAATCACGAGTGATTAAAGCGACGGTTTAAGTTGCTACAAAAAGAATTGAAAGCCGAGCAAAGCGCTCGGCTTTTTTATGCGCGTCTAATACGGTTTTGCTTTTCATCGTGTTTGTTTACCCAACTTATTACTTCGTCTAAGGGCAGGGCAGAACAAGTAACCCTGAATGATGTCACAGCCTCGACTTCTCAAAAAATGCAGTGTGTCCATGTCTTGAACGCCTTCTGCTACGACCGAATACCCTAATCCATGTGCTAGCGCAATCGTGTTCTCAACGATAGAGCGGGAGCCTTCAGTGCGGCTTGCTGTGAAAAGAAATTAACCAGCTTACCTTGAAACGTATTATCAATCTTTCGACGTTTTTGAGGTTATCTCATAATTTGAATCAGTCATTGGCCTTCAGGTTGTGTCATGTCTTCGATAGACTCAAAGTAGTATTTACGATAAGGGAGCCCAGTAAGAGCGTCATGGACGGCATTGCGCTTCTCTCTTTCAGCAACGGTATGAAGCTCTAATATTGAATCGTTGCTCCACTTAATCACCAGCACGACAAAGATACTGCCGCCAAAAAGTATAAGAGAAACCCCCGTTTCTAAGAGAGAAGCAATAGGTTTTTGCATGATAGCGTGCAAAAAAACGGCATAAGCAAAAATGAAACAGCTGATTAACAATAATAGGAAAGTCCACCCGGTTACGTCAGTTTTCGAGCAGATGTTTTTTGTCATCTGCCATCCCCAGCAGAGCAAAATCAAACCTAAGATCACTAATAGAAATGCAATAGTGGGCACATTATTACCCCGATTTATTGATTGGTTTGTTATTTTTGTTCACCCAATAAACAACGTAGCTTATATATCTGACTTTGTACAAATTGACCTATTCATAAATTATGTTTAACAAGTGATATTTTTTAGTCTTCAAATAAAATCAAAACTTGCTACAGATCAACAAAATTTGTTCAATCAAATCGCTTTTACTAAAAGATTGTTGAAAGATTAAAAAATTATTGAATAATAGAGGGGCAAACAAGAAGTACGCAGCGCACAAGCGCTATTACAACCTCTGCTCTACAACAGGATAACTATTTCATGTCTAATTCGTTTGTACTGGTGATCAACTCTGGTAGCTCTTCATTAAAATTTGCTGTTATTGATTCTGAAACCGGTGAAGCTTTGGTATCAGGTATTGGTGAGTGTTTTGGCCTACCTGAAGCTGAAATCAGTTGGAAATATCAGGGAGAAAAAACCGTTGAAGCAATTCCAGCTGGCGGTAACCATCATCAGTACGCTGTTGAGCGAGTGGTAAAACTACTCGAAACTCTAGGTTTGAGCTCAAAATTTGTCGCTGTAGGCCATCGCATTGTCGCAGGCGGTGAAACCTTTAAAGGAACTGTGAAAGTTGATGAAACAGTTATTCAAGAAGTAGAGCGCCTTGCTGAACTTGCACCACTTCATAACAAAGCGAACGCTGAAGGCATGAGAGCGGCAATGGCGGCGTTCCCTTCACTGCCTCAATTTGCTGTATTCGACACTGCTTTCCACCAAACAATGCCAGCCAAAGCCTTTATGTACGCACTTCCTTACGAGCTTTACGAAGAGCATAAAGTGCGTCGTTACGGTGCTCATGGCACAAGCCACTACTACGTAAGCCGTGAAGCAGCGAAAATGCTAGATAAGCCGGTTGAAGAAAGCAGCTTTATCACTGTGCACTTAGGTAACGGTGCATCAGTGAGTGCGGTTAAAAATGGCGAATGTGTTGATACAAGTATGGGTTTGACGCCGTTAGCTGGCCTAATGATGGGCACTCGCTGTGGTGACCTCGACCCAAGTGTTATCGAGTTCCTTTTCCGTAAAGGCTGGGAAAAAGACGAAGTGTTCGAGATGATGAACAAGAAGTCAGGTTTCTTAGGTGTATCTGGTGTGACAAGTGATGCTCGTGGTGTACTAGAAGCAATGGAAGCGGGGAATTCACGTGCGAAGTTGGCATTTGAGATCTTCACTTACCGCGTTGCGAAGTACATTACTTCCTACCTAGCGGCTCTGGATTCATTAGACGGCATCATCTTCACTGGTGGTATTGGTGAAAACTCACTACCAATTCGTCGTGAAATCTTGAAAAACCTAAAACTGTTAGGTTTTGTTGAAGATGAGAAAGGTAACGAAGATGCAAGATTTGGTAACGCAGGTGTTATTGCAACATCTGAGTTGCTCGGTGCGAAAGCACTAGTTATTCCTACTAACGAGGAATTTGTGATAGCCAAACAATCGGTTGAGCTATTGTAATATATAACGAAAACAGAAAGTTAAAAGCGAGCCTCGTGCTCGCTTTTTTTATTTAAAGCAATTTGGCAATTACTCTTTGAGTTTCAGAGCTTCGCGCTTTTTGATTAAAAAATCCATCAAGACGCGGATTTTTTTCGGCATATGCTCTCGTGAAGGTATATATAAATAAAACCCTGGAAACTCTTTGCACCAAGGTGTCAGAACTCGGGTCAATCTTCCCTCATCTATGTGCTTTTCCACCCATAAATCAATATGCTTCACTAAACCCACACCCTGTATTGCAGCTTGTAACATACTATAGTCATCATTAAAAATAGCATTACCTTTAGGCTCGAAAACGAGGGTGCGCTTTGCAACATCTGGAGAGGTTAGCGACCAATGATCAATTGTTCCGCTAGAGGTAAAACGATAAGCAAGGCAATTGTGATCTTCTAAATCCTCAGGAGTTTGAGGTAGTCCATTTTGCCTAAAGTATTCAGGAGAGCCCACTATTGCCGTTGTTAACGGCGGAGTAATAGGGATCGCAACCATATGTTCATCTAAGCTTAATCCTAAGCGAATGCCAGCGTCAACGCCTTCTGCGACGATGTTAGAAAACCCATCATCCATGATTAGCTCTAGGCGTATTTTAGGATAACGAGAGAGGAACTCACCTAGATAGGGCTCAATAAGCAGCCGAGCAGCGGTTCTTGATACACTGATACGGATTAATCCCGAAGGCTCAAGATGAGAGTCGTTCAATTCGTTAACGACCTGCTCAATGTTCACCAATGAAGGTTGCAAAATATCAAGCAGACGTTGGCCTTCTTCCGTCAGCGACATACTTCTGGTGGTTCGATTAATTAACCGAACTTGTAGCTGTTGTTCTAACGCTTTTAGGTGTTGTGATAAGGCAGCACGGGTTACCCCCATTTCTAAGGCTGCTTTAGTGAAACTACGATGGCGAGCAATATGTGCAAACCACGTCAGTGATGAAATTAAAGAAGGTTCTATTCTCATTTGTTAAGTATAACTAAACAGTCATGTAGATAAAACGATATTTATCCGAAACAGTGTGTTGACTAATATTACATCGAAGCTTAGGTCAGCCTGAGATGAACAGTTAACTTCTAATGGAGAATGTCGCTATGTCTAAAGTCACTTTCAAAAATCTCAATGGTCAAGGTATTGAGATTTCAGCGGTTATCAACTTCCCTACAGATTTTGATGCAAGTAAACAATATGCGGCGGTTGTTGTTTCACACCCAGGTGGTGGCGTAAAAGAGCAAACCGCAGGCCTATATGCGAGTAAACTTGCAAAAAGCGGCATAATTGCCATTGCGTTTGACCGTTCGTATCAAGGTGAAAGTACAGGTGAGCCTCGCCAAATGGAAAACCCTTACACGAGTACTGAAGACGTGAGCGCAGTCGTCGACTATCTGACAACGTTAGAGTACGTCGATAACGATAAAATTGGCGCAATGGGGATTTGTGCTGGTGCGGGCTATAGTGCAAATGCAGCGATCAATGATCGTCGAATCAAAGCACTGGGTATGGTTAGTGCCGTAAACATTGGCCAAATGTTCCGTAATGGTTGGGATAATTCGGTTAACGATGCTGACGCTGTTGGTTACTTAGAATTTGGTTCGAATGCTCGCACAACCGACACGAATGGTACAGAATTCGCGACTATTCCTCTAGCTCCGATGCGTGAAGAAGATGCCTCAAATGCAGAGCTACGCGAAGCTTGGGAGTATTACCACACACCACGTTGTGAACATCCAAATGCGCCGGGTTTTGCTCTAACTCGTAACTTAAACCAGATCATTACTTACGATGCGTACCACAAAGCGGAAGCATTCCTAACTCAGCCAATTCTTGCTGTCGTTGGTAGTGACGCAGGCAGCAAATGGATGAGTGATGACCTGATAGAACGTGCAGCGAGTTCAGATAAAACCTTGTATGCCATTGATGGTGCAAACCATATGTCGCTTTATGATGTTGCCGAATACGTCGATGACGCAGTATCCCAACTCGCATCTTTCTTCCAACGCACTCTTTAATATTCCCGATGAAAGGCTCAATTGCTTCGAGCCTTTCTGCTCTCAAGGCTTTTTACTCTTAAGGTATTGATTATGAATATGCAAAAAATCACTTTTAGAAATGCTGATATGTCTTGGGATATGTCTGCATTAATTTTATTCCCAGAAGGCTTCAATGAATCGAAACGCTACCCAACAATGATAAGTGTTCATCCTTTTGGTAGTTGTAAAGAACAAACATCCAGCGCTGTCTATGGTAAAGCCCTTGCTGAGTTAGGTTACGTCGTGATCGCATTTGACGCGAGCTTCCAAGGAGAATCGGGAGGATTGCCTCGCTACGTAGAAGACCCAAGTCAACGTGTTGAAGATATCAGTCGCGTTATCGACTATGCAGTAACTTTACCATATGTCGATGAGAATAGAATTGGTGGACTCGGTATCTGCGGCGGTGGTGGTTACATGATCAATTCAGCCCTAACCGAAAAGCGCTTGAAAGCTGTCGTAGGTATTACGCCTGTTAACTTAGGCCGCTTGTTCCGTGAAGGCTTTAGTATGTACGACCCTATCGCCAATCTTGAAGCTATGGCTGCACAGAGAACAGCCGAAGCTCGCGGCTCAGAGCTGAAAATCGATGAACTTCTTCCTCCAAATATTGAATTTGCAAAAGAAAATGGATTAACAGAACGAGACGTGTTCGAAGCTACTGAATACTACAAAACATCACGTGGACAAACCGAAGGTGGTGCAACTCGTATGCTGTTTTCACATGCACAGAAAACACTGAGCTGGGATGCCTTTGCATTTGCCGAAACGTTATTGACTCAGCCTGTTATGGCCGTGGTAGGGCAAAAAGTCGGGGCATTTGGTGCTTATCGTGATGGGCAGGAAATTTATGGCCGCTCTGTTCAATCAAAAGACCGACAGCTGGTTAATTTGGAAAATTGGTCTCACTATGAACTGTATGACCATCCAGAAGCAGTCGGCATTGCAATGGACAAGGTTTCTGCATTCCTTGAAACACACTTAAAATAATCTAATAAGTTAGAAGCGTTTTGTAGAGTTGCAAAGCGCTTATTTTTAACAGCGTAAGATGTAGTTCGAAGCGAGTAGGTCGGTAAATCTTCGTGCGAATAACCTCATCTACAGGCTATTGACTAAATACCACTGCCAAATACTGTTTAAGACAATGTACACTGAAACCTAATTAAAGGCGTTAGATAGGAATGAAGTTTAATTTATGCGCAAATCAGATAAGAAGGTCGAGAATCTAATTAGAGAAGTGTTGACCGAAGTTTGTGAAGATACGCTAAAAGGTTACGATGGCTTTCTTTGGGTGACTCATACCGTCAAATTCTCTTCTTTTCCACAAAGTTTAGAAATAGTCTGCGTATTCGAAACGAAGCAAGATCGAGCTAACTTTTTTGAAGGAGAGGGCCGCCAGCATGTTTCCACAACTATTCAAAAGGCATTTAATAAGGCAGGAGTGCAACTAAAGAACGCCAGTAAGCAAATCAGTTACGATACAAAACAAAAGTGTTAGTGCGGGCAGCAATGGTCCGTAATAAAATGGTGCTTGGCTACCTTGCTATAAAAATGCAAAGGGCACTGGATGGGCAATGGAGCTTCAGCTCACTTAGATATACATCGGTGTAACTATGAGTTATGGAGTTATGGAGTTATGGAGTTATGGATTGTGAATACGGTTGGTTTTCTAATGTTGCCTTAAGAGGCCATGATTAGTCGTTTACAATGAGTAAAGTACAAACTTCTGCATGGTGGATATCCGCAGAAAATTATTGAAAAGAAAGGCTCTAGCTGGAGCGGTCTATCATTTTCTTTGGGTTACCTCGACTATGAATAGCTTAATTGCTATGTTTCGCAAAATATATGGATATTCTTCTGCTCGTTATCTTCAGATGCCGTGCAGAAGAATGTGTTTGCCGGCTGAGGGAAAAATGAAAACCAAAATAATAATGTCTTTTCTACTCGCTACATTATGTGTCAGTGTCAGCGCCAGTACGAATGAGCCGAAATACCATTCTGCGCTAACAGTCAAAACGGGATTCAGTGAAGACAGAGACAAGCCTGTGGAAGTCTATTATTGGTATCCCACAACGAACGAAAAAAACAACTTCTCGTTTGGTAGGGGGAACATTTTTAAATCAGTCGAAACGCAGTTAGATGCCCCTTTAGCAAGTGGAAAATTTCCCGTTGTGCTTTTGTCGCAGGGCGGAACACGGTCAGCGTTTTCCCACAGTGGTTGGATAGCCTCGAGCCTGGCGCAACAAGGTTATGTCGTTGTGGTACCAAAGCCTCCTGCACCGAACGAAATCAATGCAGAAATGGCTGTTGATGAAATCACATTCAGAACCAGTGATTTGGTGCTTGGGCTGAACGAATTAAGTTCGGTCGGGATACTGTCCGGAGGCGTAGATACTGATGCAGTGCAGGGGGTCGGCTTTTTTCTGGGCGGCACATCTATGCTGATGCTCTCCGGAGCGCAAATAAGCCCGGAGAAATATCGAACATCGTGTCACAACGCCACCAATGTAGACTGTCATTGGTTACGTGAAAATAACGTTGATATTACCAGCATCCCGGATCAAAAATTCCCCCGATTTCAGTCTGAAAACAAACTGAAATCGGTCGTCGTTATCAACCCTGAGCTAACGAAAACTTTTGTCCCTGAAACTCTGGCCTTGATGAACAATGCTATCACCGTGGTGGCGCTCTCTGATCGGCTACATCCCGCACTGACACCAGCCGAATCACTTGTTGCTCTTCCCAATGTGACGTTTCAAGAGATCCCCAGTGCGAGTCAGTTTAGTGCGTTCGCAGAATGTACTGAGCGTGGCATTAAAATTCTCGCATCAGAAGGGGAGGAAGCACTTTGCCAGGAGCGTGACGAGGTTTCCAGAAAGGACAATCACCAGAAAATTTTGGATGTAATTCTGACTAGCCTAACAAAGCCACAAGAATAGCAACAATGTGACACTTTCTTACACATTGTCTGTTCGAGTAAGCAAAGCGAGGAGTAAGTTTTGTGCAGGCTTATCCCTCCACCATACTGCAAGACATACTAGTGACCGTATTATTTGCCTTAATTAAGTACTTGTCCCAGCATTTTAAAGCTTAGAAGAACACACAAAATACCAACGATTTTCTTAAGAACTTTATTTGGGAAATACGCTGCACAACGCACGCCGAGGCTAGTAGTTAAGTAGCTACTAATGGAGAAGCTGATCATTGCAGGAAGGTATATGTATCCTAAGACTAAGTTGTTCCAATCTGTATTTTCCCATCCGTTTAACATGTAACCGAGGCTTCCTGACAGCGCGATAGGGAAACCTATCGCAGCAGAGGTACCAATAGCACGTTTTACCTCAAAATTTTGCTGGACAAGATAGGGGATGATCAACCCCGCACCGCTTATAGAGACAAGTGCTGATACAGAGCCAATCACCGAGCCTACAGTGATATTACCGATAGCCCCATGTGGGTTAGGGTTGTACTCATTTTCAGTGTTGAGGAACATCTTATAAGCAACATACAACATGAATACGCTGAAAAAGCCTGCAAGATAGACGCCTCGTAGATACGATGCTACGAATGTGGCGCAAAATGTTCCGACTAGAACTCCGCTCAACATTTTTACTACCATTGTCGAGTCTACATTCTCTTTTTTGTAGTGAGCGCGCATGCTGCCCAATGTTGTAATAATCATCGAAGCCATTGATGTCCCCAACGCAAGATGCACTACTTCCGTATCAGCTATTCCCTGTAGTGAAAATAGAAACGCAAAAATAGGGACGGCCATTCCACCACCACCCACACCAACGAGTCCTGCGAGAAAGCCAATGCCCAAGCCTGCCGTAATGTAATAGATAATAAAGATAGGTTCGTTCATGATGGTTCTGCCTTCGATAAAATGGTCGTTGCTAAAATGTTACTCGAACGCTAACTTGCTATGGTAACGTTAAGAGGACAGAAAATAATGAATAATGGCCAAAATGGAATTGAGTAAATAAAGTGACAAACTCTGATTACAGCGAATGGAAAAATGGCGCCGCACTGATCGTTAAGGAGTGGCAGCATGAAAGGAGCGACTTCAACCATTTGGATCAACGGCCACATAATTGGCACAGTCATCATCGAGGCCAGTTACTGTGTATAGATGAAGGGCTAATTCAGGTCAAAACCGATGAAGGAACGTGGATACTACCACCTCACCGAGCTGGTTGGATCCCCCCGGGTGCGATGCACAGTGTTTATTTTTGTGGTTCTCTGAAAGGTCGTTCATTACTGTTTACTCCAGAGAGTTGTGAGCGGTTTCCAATGAGACCTTGCGTGATCCAAATGAGCGATGTGTTGAAAGCCCTATCGGTTAGAGCATCGATATGGAGTAAAACAGACGATCTATCCATACAGTCTTTACGTATTCTTGCCGTAATATCCGATGAAATCGTCAATAGCCCTCATGAGTCACTCCACATCCCACTGCCCAGTGATCCGAGACTGCAAAAAGTTACTCAAGCAATTTTAATAGACCCAAACAGCAAGCATTCTGTGGAGCATTGGGCCAATATCGGGGCAGTCTCATCTCGGACGTTAAGACGATTGATTCGAAGTGAGTTAAACATGAGTTTTAGTGAATGGCGGCAACAAGTACTGCTAATACATTCATTAGAAATGATAGCTCGAGGGGAATCGGTGGGAGATATTGCACATGCTTTAGGTTATTCGACGCCCAGTAACTTTATTGCGATGTTTCGTCGGGTCTATGGCGATTCACCCACGCGTTACTTTTCTAATCGCGGAATATAATTTCCGTGCTCGCATGCTCATGATGTTCCCCTAATTATCTTTAATCAAAAAAGGTAAATATTGAAAAGATTAATTGTTATGTTATAACATTCCTTTGTTTGGGGCTCTACAATTTGTTGTTTAAAGAATTGATCTCACAACCAGTAGTCTCCTATTGAGAGAGAGTAAACGTTGATTTCTTCACAAGCGCTGTCTGACTTGACTCTACATGGGGTGGGACTGTGTCAATATGTCCGTGAACTAGAGCGAAATCGTAACGATTACTAGGTCTCATAGCCCTAGAAAATCAACGTTATTAAAACCTTTACCTGACCTTTTTAACGCTTGGGAGGAAGATATATGAGCATTGATGTAGTTGAGAACCCGCTTCGTGTCCAAACAACATCATCGTTGGCGATATCGACATCAGCGAACATACTTAGCGACATCTACAAACCAGAGCACAATATTGCCATATGGCAGCGAACGCTCTCGAAAGAGTTGACGAAGGACATTAATCTGATGCTGGCTCAGGAGCCTAGATTGGCACTGGTACAAAGTGTCACGCCAGATGATGCTGCACAATGGGTACGAAGCAAGTTAGAGGGCTATGCGTGTGCTGATGCGCTGAGTGAAGATGTTGCTTTAATCGTCGATATGTTCTGCTGTTTGTTTGAGGTTAAAGAAGCAGGTTTGAGACTAACTCGCCTAGACAGCCCGATGTGCCCGAAATTTCACTTTGATCGTGTGCCTTGCAGACTTGTCATAACTTATACCGGCCGAGCGACCGAATGGTTAACCAACGATACCATTGATCGCACTAAACTCGGTGCCGGTAGTCTTGGTCAACCTGATCACCTATCGGGATTATACGACTCTGAAAGTGCAATACGACGAATGCAGCCTGGCGATGTTGCCCTGCTCAAAGGAAGTGGTTGGGAAGGCAATGAAGCCACTGGAGTTATACATCGCTCTCCACATGTTACAGACAATGAACGTCGCTTACTACTCACATTGGATTTCATCTAGAGATATGAGAAAGCTCAAAACGGTAGATGACGTCATGAAGCAGGTAGAGAAAATCTGCCTGCTGCGAGGTAAACAACTCACTACTAAACGGAAATTGATACTGACTTCACTGCTATATGCGGAGAAGCCGCTTTCTGCCTACGAACTAGTTGACTACTGCAATCACAACTTTTCTCAAAACATTCAAGCGATGTCGGTTTATCGAATACTAGATTTCCTTGAAGCAGAGCACTTTGTCCATAAGCTCAATACATCTAGTAAATACGTCGTTTGTTCTCAAATCGCGTGCGATCAGGAGCATGGCGTTCCACAGTTTTTGATTTGCTCTCAGTGTGGAAAGGTTAGTGAAATAGCGGTTGAAGCCAATGTTATTTCTAGCGTATGTGCGAAAGCCATACAAGAAGGCTTCACTGTTCTTAGCCCACAATTTGAGATTTCCTGTGTTTGCGATGAATGCGCAAAGCGCCCGCTATGAGGCGGACACACGATTTCCCCTTATAGCTTCACAAGGTGACCGAGTATTGGCCACCTTTTCAAATTATCTAAAGAATGAATTATGTCAGCAACATTGATTAAAAACGCTCGGGTGGTCAACGAAAGAGCCATTACCGAAACAGATTTACGTATTGTTGATCAAAGAATTGACAAGATTGCTACTAATATATCCGTACAACACGGAGATATTGTAATTGATGCTAAAGGGGCTTATTTACTGCCAGGCATGATTGACGATCAAGTGCATTTCCGAGAGCCAGGGCTGACACATAAAGGCACAATTGCAAGTGAGTCGCGGGCAGCGGTGGCCGGCGGTATTACAAGCTACATGGAAATGCCCAATGTTAGTCCGGCTACAACGACTATTGACTCGTTAGAGCGCAAGTTCGCTCTCGCTAAAGAAAGCTCGTTTGCGAATTATTCTTTCTACCTCGGTGCAACCGAAGACAATCTTGAACAGATTAAACAACTTAACCCCAAACAACATTGTGGTGTGAAAGTATTTATGGGGGCATCAACAGGAAATTTGTTAGTCGAAGATCCGCAAGCGTTGGGGTCAATTTTTCGTGACTCTCCAGTACTCATTGTTACTCATTGTGAAAGTGGGACTGTTATTAAACAAAACCAGCAAAAGCAAAGGCTTAAGAAGCCAGGTTTCACTATCGAAGACCATCCCATTTTGCGTGACGAAGAGGCCTGTTACGCTTCATCTTCTTATGCGGTAGAACTTGCCAAAAAGTATCACAGCCAACTGCATGTGCTGCACATCACAACGGCGAAGGAGCTAGCACTTTTTGACGAGGGAGACATTCGAGATAAATCAATCACCGCGGAGGCTTGTGTTCACCATCTTTGGTTCAGCAACAAAGATTATGGCGCTCTTGGTAATTTGATCAAATGTAATCCTTCAATCAAGTTTCCTAGTGACCGCGATGCGTTGTTAAAAGCGTTAAATACGGGGCAAATAGATATCATTGCAACAGATCACGCTCCTCACACTTGGCAAGAAAAACAAGTGCCTTACGAGCAGGCTCCAGCCGGACTGCCGTTAGTTCAGCATGCGTTACTTACTCTCTTCGAGCATGTCCGTTTAGGTCATATGAGTTTGACTCAAGTAGTCGAAAAAACTGCGCACAACCCGGCCATTCGCTATGGCATTCAAGGCCGAGGTTTTATTCGTGAAGGTTACTACGCCGATTTGGTGTTGGTTGATGCTCATACCCCAACACGAGTTAGCAACGAAAACAGTTTATATCACTGTGGTTGGTCGCCTTTTGCTGGACATGAATTTTCAGCTCAAATTCAAAAGACTTGGGTTAATGGCGCGCTAGTTTATGCCAATAACAAAGTCATCGATAAACCAGCTGGAGCGATGCGTTTATCCTTCAATCGTTAAGTCGCTGACCGCAAAGAAAGAGCCATAAACAAACTGGAAGCATTATGTTAAGAAGAAACCCAACGGGCCATATGCCACAGGTGTCCTCAACAGCCTTTATCGATCCAACCGCTATTATCTGTGGCAAAGTCATTATTGAGGATAACGTTTTTATTGGACCCTATGCTGTTATTCGAGCTGACGAAGTTAATAACCATGGAGACATGGAAGCTATCGTCATCAAACGTGACACCAATATCCAAGATGGTGTCGTAATTCACTCTAAGGCAGGGGCTGCGGTGACCATTGGTGAGCGCTCATCCATTGCTCATCGTTCGATTATTCATGGTCCTTGCCAGGTTTGTGATGATGTTTTCATTGGCTTCAACTCCGTCGTGTTCAATAGCGTCATCGGTGAGAGGTGTGTTATTCGTCATAACTGTGTCGTCGATGGCCTCGATTTACCCGCTTATTTCCATGTACCACCGATGACCAATATTGGTGTCGGTTTTGATTTAGAGAGTATCTCTAAAGTGCCGCCAGAATATTCAGCTTTTTCCGAATCCGTCGTTTCTGCCAACCATGAACTAGTCCAAGGCTACCGGAGAATTGCCAATGAACTTTAATAAGCCACTGATTTCGCGAGTGCCGACTAACATCATCACTGGCTTTCTCGGGGTGGGGAAAACATCGGCAATAATGCACTTATTGACCCATAAACCGAGTCATGAACGTTGGGCTGTATTGGTCAATGAATTTGGCGAAGTTGGTATTGATGGCAGCTTGTTACAAGGCCAAAAAAAACAACAAGACCAAGTGTTTATTCGAGAGGTCCCCGGGGGATGTATGTGCTGTGCAGCAGGTCTTCCGATGCAAATCGCCTTAAATCAATTATTGTCTGAAGCAAGGCCAGATCGATTGTTGATTGAGCCTACAGGCCTTGGTCATCCTAAAGAAGTACTGCAAGTGCTATCGACCGAGTATTATCGTCAAATTCTCGCTTTGCAAAAAAACATTACTTTAGTCGATGCACGTAAACTATCGGATCCTAAGTACACTGAGCATGAAACGTTTAACCAGCAAATCACTATCGCAGATACAGTGGTAGGTAATAAGCGCGATCTCTATCAAGATGAAGATGAGCAAAAGCTGACGGCTTATATAGCAAAGCTCGGTCTGCGGGAAACAAAAGTGATTTTCGCTGAACATGGCGCTATCCCTTTTCATGAATGTGAGGGAGCGACTCGTATTGACGTGCAAAAAACGCCCTCTGTTCTTTATCGTGAAAGAGAGAAAAAGTCACTTGTTCCTGAGTTGCCTATGCCTGAGAGCGGCATTCTAAAAGCAACCAATCAGGGGGAAGGTTTCTACAGTATCGGTTGGCGTATATCCGCTGAAAACGTGTTCGATCATCAAAAGCTGAGATTATTGCTGCTCGACCTCAAGGTCGAACGAATGAAAGCGGTTTTTATCACGGGAAGCGGTATTTTTGGTTACAATCTAACATCAGATGGACTCACAGAATTTGAACTAGACGAGTGTTCAGAAAGCCGCCTAGAACTGATCTCTTCCGGTCTAGATGACCAATTTGAAGATAGATTATTTCGATGTTTGGAGAAGGCATCATGATAGAAAAGAGAAAACTCTCCTTTTAACCATAATGTCTTACCTCCTTAAAATTCTAGTGGGGTTTCTTTTAAAGCTGAGCTTAGGGCACTTATGCTGCCGTATTAGGGTGGGGTTAGTACCCGTATTTTCTGCCTATGCGGTTCAGGCACAGTTTTATTCATGGGGTGAGGTATCCACGTTACACGTGGCCTAATTACTTGCTTTAAGTTACACGGAAGAAACACGTCTTTTTTTAGCGAGGGCCATTGCTATATTTGCGGTACTGTAGGCGCTCTCATTGATAAAGTGCGGGTAAATTTCCCCTTTGCCATTCCAATGGATATCATAACCAGCGAAAGTCGCTAATAAAGGTGCTCCTGGTTTGACCGCCTCAAAATCTCTGCCACAAATAGTAGGGTGTACTAGTGCTTGCCGCATACCCTCTTGATCAAGTGGAACCCTGATTTCTTCGGTGTAAAAAAACGCCTCATAATCGCTCAGTAAGCCTATTTGGTTGAGGTTGTGCTTTTCAACATAGTCCAATACTGCGGTAAGCATCTGTTTCATCAACTCCAACGTACTGTACTCTAGCGCACCATGTGCTTGCGCCCCGACCTCAATCATTATTCCATATTGCCCAGCAGTACAAAGGTAAGGTTGCTCTTGCCATTCTTTTCGCTCTTCGAAAAGGACATGTGCTGATGGCATTCGTTGTTTGACGTACGCGCCCAGTTTCCGATAAAACACATCGTTAGAAAGCAAAATCAACGTCGCTCCCATATTGCTTGTTGTATTGTGCAGGTCAACAATCAACAGTTTTTCTTGGTTTGCATATTTCTCGATAAATTGATGTGCAATCTTGCTTTCATGCAAATCAGGACAATGATTGCTATTCATTGCTGAGAACTCGCGATTTAAGTCTGTATCGATGTATCGGACGTTGTGTTTTACTGCTTCGGAGTTTGCGATGATCGAGCAGGCTGAAAAGGTTGATCTATTGACAGAGTAACGTTTTTCTTTGATTAGTTTATGTAAATAAATACTAGAAAGTTCGTTTCCGTGTGTTCCTGCAACGATAAGTGCTGAATTGAATGTGTTCATTATTGAGCCTTCTCAAAGAGAATGGGTTGAATGACTGGTCTTCTCTTAGCCAATCCAGTGAACTGAATAAACGTTTCTAAACTGAGTAAAAATAATTCTAGATATGTTATAACATAACAATCGTTGTTATTGATACTTAGTTTCTCATGAGTCAGTTTAAATTTATTGCTTTAATCGTTGCTGTGTTTTGTTTTTCGGTCGCTTTGCTTCTACCTACAGAGGATGAGCCAAATCAAGATAGTCACAGCACTCAACTGAATCAAAGCAGTGATTCGTCACCACCTCCATCATCAAAGATAGTGGTTCCCTCAGATAGCAGTTTGACTCCGTTGCCTAAACCTAAACCTAAACCTAAACAAATACACTACATAGTTAAAGTGGGAGATACGCTCAGTGGTATCTTCGCTCAATTGGGTCTCCCTTACGGTATTTTGCAGCAAATTCTCTCAGTTGATCTTGATCACCTCCAGCTAGATATGATTAAGCCCGGAGAAGAGCTTGAATTAGTGATGGATGACATGGGGCAATTGAGTCGACTAATTTATCATATGAGCCTTGTAGAGAAGGCTATCTACACTAGAGAAAACGATGGCTCCTTCTCTTACGAATTTCAGGAAATTTCAGGGGAATGGCGTGAAACCTTATTTTCGGGAGAAATCAAAGGGAGTTTTTCAGTCTCGGCACATCGAGTTGGATTGACATCAGGCCACGTCGCAAATATTACGCAGGTGATGAAAGATAAGATTGATTTTGCGCGATCTCTTAGAGCCGGTGACCGTTTCGATATATTAGTGAAACAGCAATATTTAGGTGAACACAAAACTGGCAATAGTGAGATTAAGGCTATTTCTTTTAACTTAGCGAAGGGCGAAGTCGCTGCATTTCTAGCCGAGGATGGATGGTTCTATGATAGAGCTGGTAACAGTTTGGAGCGAGCGTTTAACCGTTATCCTGTCGATAGGGCATACCGCCGAATCACCTCTGGGTTTAACCCTAAGCGTAAACACCCAGTGACGGGAAGAGTCACCCCGCATAACGGAACGGATTTCGCGACACCAATCGGTGCGCCAGTTTATTCTACTGGGGATGGAAAAGTAATTGCGGTCCGCAAGCACCCTTATGCCGGTAATTATTTAGTGATTGAACATAACAGTGTGTACAAAACTCGTTACCTACACTTGAATAAAATCTTGGTTAAAAAAGGTCAAGTTATAAAGCGTGGGCAAAAAATAGCCCTCTCTGGGAATACTGGTCGTTCAACCGGACCACATTTACATTTTGAAGTTTTAGTTCGTAATCGTCCGGTTGATGCAATGAAAGCCGACTTACCTATCGCGAAGTCGCTTCCTAACATCCAGAAACCTTCATTTTTGGCGCGAGTATCAGAGTTTGATTATCTAGTAGAAACGAAAAACTGAGTCCCGACAATTTGTTAGGGCTCAGTTATGCTATTTTGTGTTGTGAGGTTGGAGCAATAGGTGAGTCTCAATATGTGTTCCTAGAAGAATAATGACTGCGATTTTTTCTTTTACGTGCGTCCACATCCGCAACATCGGACGCTTTGCAACAACCTCCGCCTTTGATCGGCCTACGTGAAAATATCACACCAATTGCGAGCATCGCAATACAACTTAGGAAAATAAGAACGGTAAGAACTAAAGTCATAACACCACCTCCTATAAATCGCTGTATTGTCATCTTTCTCCAATTTTATAAACAAAGCAATGGTCGTTTTGTAACCACTTATTATTTTTATCAATAGTCAGACCTTTGCTGGTGATGAAACGTGATGAGAAACGAAGGAGAGTTCTGAGAAATCAGCCCCTGTGATCTTTACCGATTCTTAAGTTTTGCGTCTAAGACAGCAATTGGATTCCTTCTATAACTCACTAAGTTGTTATGTTATAACATGCGCTCATCCAGAGTTTGTAGGTCAAAAGTATGCCATCAATTCCAGTCACCATTTTGCATGGGTTTCTCGGGTCCGGGAAAACCACGTTTTTACGCAACATTCTTCAACAAGCCGATTCTTCTGGTATTGATCTGTCCGTTATTGTTAATGACATGAGTGAGTTAGACGTCGATGGCGTGCTTATCTTAAATACCGATGCGGTGAGTGAAGAGCAGGGCAACTTTGTTACGATCAGTGGAGACAGCATCAGCAGCCTGAGTGGTGTAAAGCAGCTCGATAAAGCCCTTAAAAAGCTCTGCGCAGAAAAATCGCCAGAATGGGTTGTGATTGAAACGTCGGGCAGTAGTCATCCTTTACCTTTGGTCGAGTACTTCAAAAGTAACGCACAATTCGCACTCAAAGACGTAATTACGTTGGTGGATGCGACTTGGTTGCGAGATGACTATCGACAAGGTTCTGCCTTAATCCCTAAGTGGCAGGAGAACGTGCAGCAGGGTGTTCGCGGCGTTGAAAACTTGTTGGTAGAGCAAATCATGTTCTCAAACCGTATCATGCTCACCAAGACGGACAAAGTGGACGACAATACCGTTCGCAACATCGCGCAGGCGATTCACCCGCTTAACGTTTACACCGAGATAATCAAAACGTCGTGGGGAAACTTGGATATCCGCATGTTGAAAGGTGAGCAAGACTACAATTTCTTCCTTGTTGAGCAGTTAATCGCAGAACTTCGTGAGACGGTGAATGAGCCGTTGAATCTCTCTGATAAAGACGAACAAAGCCTTGTCGCGAAAGTGATCAAAGATGATCGACCTTTTCATCCTGCGCGTTTGTGGAATACCTGCCACCAGTATTTAACTAAAGGTGTGTTCCGCAGTAAAGGGTTCTTTTGGTTTCCAACTCGAGACGATGTTTCACTGCTTTGGAGCCAAGCGAATGGCAATGTGGGGCTTGAAATTACAGGCTTTTGGCGCGCTTCGGTAATCAATGACGAATCGCAAAACTTCACTGAGGAACATCGTCAAATCCTGCAAGATAAGATAGACAGTGTTGAAAGCCGCTTTGGTGATCGTCGTTGTCGCTTAACGGTGATTGGGCAGGAAAACGAAGTCGATGCGTTTATTGATGCGCTGGAAAACTGCTTTTTAACGGAAGGGGAATTGGAGCAATGGCAACAAGGGGCAACATTTGAAGATCCTTGGCCAAAGAAAATAGCTAAGTTGAGCCAGAAGAAGACGGTTTGAATGCGCTGGTGAGGATTCCCTCGCTGCATGCTTGAATCTCAGCTTGTTCCAAGACGGACTTGCTGCGTTGGTTCTATATAACAAAATTGGCTCAGTGTAACTAAAAAGCCTCCCGAATGGTGGGAGGCTTTTTTGAATCTCAGTCGTTTACTGTTCCCATTCAGGGAAAGGGTCTTCCAGAGATAACCAATAGTCGAGCCCTTGCTCCATCTCATCTTCTGTTAACAAGCATTCGTTAAGACGAGCAATCAATTTCTCTTGCTCTAATCCCTGACCAATAAACACCAATTCTTGTCGCATATCGCCGTATGGTTCTTGCCAAATGTCGTTTATAGCGTCGAGGTAATCTTGATCCGTCGGCCATTCCTCCTTCGGAATCGCTTTCCAAAACATACCCGCAACACCATAACGTGCGATGCCTCCCGCTTGGCTCCATTGACCGACAAACTCAGGTCTGGTCGCTAGCCAAAAGTAACCCTTGGAACGAATCAGTTTGCCGTAATCTTTCGCATTGTGGAGGAAGTCATAAAACTTCTTTGGATGGAAAGGGCGTCTCGCATGATAGGCAAAGCTGGAAATGCCGTATTCTTCGGTTTCAGGTATGTGTTCGCCTCGTATTTCCTTCAACCAACCTGGGGCTTGTTGTGCCTTTTCAAAACTGAAGCTTTGTGTGTCGAGTACCGCATCAAGTTCTACTTCACCATTCGAGATAGGAAGAATAGTGGCCGATGTATTAAGAGTTTTAAGAATCGCAAGAAGCCTTTCGATTTCTGATTTCTCAGCAAGGTCGGTTTTACTTATCAAGATAACGTCAGCGAACTCTACTTGATCAACGAGTAAGTCAGCAACGCTGCGTTCATCGTCTTCACCTAATGATTCGGCTGTCTCTGTTAAGAACTTAGCTTCATCGTAATCACGCAGAAAGTTAATCGCATCAACCACCGTAACCATGGTGTCTAAACGTGCAACGTCTGAAAGTGATAGCCCGTTTTCATCAGCAAACGTAAAAGTCTCTGCAACGGGAAGTGGCTCGGCGATGCCAGTGGACTCGATAACTAAGTAATCGAGTCTGCCTTCTTGCGCGAGTTTAGTGACTTCTTCAAGCAGATCTTCACGCAGGGTACAACAGATGCAACCGTTACTCATTTCAACCAACTTTTCTTCACTGTGGTTGAGAGAAACTTCATTCTGAACGGTCGCTGCATCGATGTTGACTTCGCTCATGTCGTTGACGATGACCGCGACTTTTCTGCCTTGTCTATTGTTAAGAATATGACTTAAAACGGTTGTTTTTCCTGCGCCTAGAAAGCCGGACAAAACCGTAACAGGGAGTTTCTGGGTGTTCATGCTCATGCTCTTTATAGTGTAATGTTATAATATAACAATTAATATAGTCGGTGATCTTAACTCTGGCATCAAGCAGTTTGTGACTGTGTCGAGTGCTGCACCTTGTTGGTGCATTCATTCGTCGTTAAGTTATACAGATTCAGATGTACGGAATTTAGAGAGCGAACTCTTATCTCGGTGTGGAGGTTCTATGAACGAAGAGAAAAAGCATGTCATGACAGAAGAAGAAATTCTTGCAGCGCCCGAGGCGGATTATATGAATGAAGCTCAGCTCGCATTTTTTGAAAACCGATTATTTGAGCGTTATGAATCGACGTTAGCGCATATTGAACGCGCGAAAGAAGAGATGATTGCGCCAATGGAATTCAGTGACGAAAGCGATAGGGCGTCCAGTGAGGAGCAATCTGCAATCGCATTAAGAATCATAGATAGAGAGCAAAAGTTGTTACCTAAGATTCAACAATCGTTGGCTCGCTTGCGCACAGGGGAGTATGGCTATTGTTTAGAGTCCGGAGAACCTATCGGCATTCCAAGGTTATTGGCACGACCTACTGCTGAATATAGTGCAGAAGTAAAAGCTCAAATGGAGTCAAAAGAGCACTGGTATAAACACTAAAGCCTCACTATCTTATGACGTCGATATTCTTCTCGTTCACTTGTTTTTTTTGATGTTCTCTGAGAAGTCTAAAGCGATGGCGACTACCGTTAGGTATGGTAGTCATTACCTTTGAGATATTAATAGTTATCGATAGGATAGAAGTAAGTTCTGTATTGTAAATAACGCACCATTTTTGTTTTTCTGAATGAGCTCTCGCTATGTTAGCGTCAAACATTTTCTCTGCTACTTCAAGCTGATCTTCTATCCTTAAAGCTAAATTGGTACTGGAGAAGTAGCATGATTGACTTTGTGGCAACTTTTATCTTTTTCTTTGCTGTCATCGATCCCATAGGTACTGTGCCCGTTTTTATCGCAGCCACAAAAAGCTATGAAGAAGTGGCAAAGCGTAAGGTCGCTCTGTTTGCGACTCTATTCTCCGCTGCTATCCTACTGTTTTTTGTTGTTGCTGGTGAAATCATACTTACAGCAATGCGTATTCCCTTGTCTGCGTTTCAAATCTCGGGCGGTATCGTATTGTTCTTGTTTGCTTTGACTATGATATTTGGTGAGAGTAAACCAGCAGAAGAAATCAGAACGCTCAATAGTCATCATGATACAGCAGTTTTTCCTCTAGCCATTCCATCAATTGCTAGCCCTGGCGCAATATTAGCCGCCGTTTTACTCACAGAGAACGTGCGGTTTAATATTTGGGAGCAAGTCCAGACCGTGGCTATGATGCTGCTGGTACTATTGGTTGTTTATATCTTGCTATTAATGGCCAGCGGCATACACAGGATTATTGGGAATACAGGAGCTAGTGCTGTAAGTCGGATCATGGGGTTGATATTAGCCGCTGTGGCCACGACCAACACTCTGAATGGGATTGAAAGTTACTTTGACCTTTAAGGCTTTTTCGCAAACTGAGCTGAAGGTATACGTTAAGAGCTAATTTTACGGCGAGATGACCGACCACCTGACAATCACTTTTCTGGCTGTTACTTCTAGCCGGATGTAATCCTTCAGGCTACTCGTGACGACCTTGTTTAAGAGGACCACGGAAAAGTTGAAAGTAAAATGCATAGATGTTGAGGGTATATATCAGATGGGGGAACTGGAGCAACACTTGCCCCCATTGAGCTGTGCCAATACTCAAAGATTAGCTGCTAGAAAACAATATCGATAATTTCTCCGCCTAGGCACTACTCTATACTCTTGTAGTCTCGCAGTATATAGAGCCTAGCATGGAGGAATTTATTAGCTTCCAACGTGCTAAGACAAGACTTTTTCATGCCTTGAGAGTATCTGAAAATTCGGGAGGCTGAGAAGTTTATTCAGTATGGCTCTTATTGGGCAGTTTATGGATCAGCCAGTAACCAAGACTCATACTAAGAACTACAGCCGCAATTCCAATCAGGTACATTGAAGACAAGGTTTCAAAGTCTATAATAATGACCTTTCGGGAGATTGCCATCAGCGCGGTGGCCATGACGATTTTTACATGAATAACATTTTCTCTCAGGTAAATAGTTATATTGATGAAAATTTCAATAGCAATTAAAACGGCCATAAAAGCACCAAAAGTGGCTAGCATATCTGAAATCGTCAGAATGAGTTTAGGTGGCGTGATAAGTTTTTGATATATCGTCCATGCAACATCTATCACACCCATGACGATTACAAACAACATAACTATCGACAATACTCTTACAGACCAATGAATCACTATCTGTAATTTTTTTGTTAACTTATCATTTTTATCGACTTCCATGGCCCTGTTTCCTTCGCTTGTTTATGTTCACTTAACCTTCATATGTTGAAGCTAGACAATTGAATACATGTCGTTTAAAGCATAGTTGCTGTGGTGAGAGATAGAAGCGTCCGAGGGAAGGAAGTTATGAAACTTAGGAGTGGGCACAATGTTGGACACATAATGTAATCTCTGGTGTCATGCGTTATTACCTCATTACCTCATTACCTCATTACCTCATTACCTCATTGCCTCATTTCTGATCGTGACGAGTCGACTGGTGAGGTGGTGATTCATCACCTTCACGGCAAACTGAATGAGCGGATACTACAACGTATTGATACTGGGCAAATCGATGCGCTTGTTGCTGGTTCCTCCGTGCGCTATTAATAGAAATACAAGCGAATAAGGAGTGGGTAATCGCTCAAAAGTCGGGTGGAAAAGCGGTAAAACGGCGAAAATTATTGGAACTAAGTCAAGGCCCTTTTTTTAAATGAAAAGGCTTATTGATCTGAACACACCACTTCTCCATATAAGTATATCCACAAATACAAACCTCAAATTGGCGATAAAGAGCTTTAATATTGATAAATATATAAACAACTTGGGTGCTGAAGAAATTTCAGTATACTGCGCTTAGGTTACACTGGAGAAAAAATCGCCGTATTCCCAGCGGGGTCCTTTGATAAGAAATAGAAATCGCGTTTGAATATGCAACCAAACGATTTTGCCGCTTGCAGTTTATTCGGTATACAAATAATAAACCTTTGACTAATCCGAAGGTCGGTCAAATGAGAGAAAGTCATGTTTTTTAATAAGTCGCTTCAACAAGAAAATCAACGATTAAAGCAGGAGTTGCAAATCCTGCAGCAAATCCAAACCAGTTTAGATGAAGAGATGATCCGCTTAACATTGGATAGTAAAGGCCTCATTACTTCTGCAAATACCAAACTACAGCAAGAACTTTTCTTACATGATGATGAGATCTTAACGAAATCAATTACTGAATTGGTACCGTCAAATTCGCGCAATACAGACCACTTTCATCGAATGAAGAAAGCCGTCCAAGATAAAGTGTTCTGGAATGGGGCATTGCAAGTACGGAAAGGTAATGGTGAGGAAGCCTGGTTAAGAACGATTATCCAGCCTGTTTTAAATGAGCGCAGAGAAGTAGAAAGCTTTTTTGTTTTTGCTTCTGAACTTACGCGAACGATCAAATCATCCCGTGAGCAAGAGGACATGCTAAATGCATTAAGTCGTTCTATGGCGGTGATTGAGTTCACATTAGATGGCCATGTTTTAAAAGCCAACGATAATTTCCTAAACACAATGGGTTATACGCTTGATCAGATTCTAGGGAAGCATCATCGCATGTTTTGTGATCAGGGAGAGTCGAGCTCTCAAGCTTACCGTGAGTTTTGGCAACGTTTAGCAAAAGGGCAATTTTCATCAGAGCGATTCAAACGAGTTAACCGTTATGGTGAAGAGGTGTGGTTAGAGGCTTCATATAACCCTATCCATAACGACAGAGGAGAGCTCTACAAGGTCGTTAAGTTCGCGACAGATATTACCCAGCAGGTGATGCAGGAACAGAAAATGGCCCAGGCTGCGCAATTGGCGAACGAAATCTCCCAAGAAACTGGAACACAAACCCTGCAAGGGCAAGAGGTTATAGGCTCAACGTTAGAAAAGATGCAGATACTTTCCGAGCAAATGCAGCAAGCGAACACCGCGATTGACGAGCTTAAAGCGCACTCATCGCGTATTAGCGAGTTGGTAAATAGCATCAGTGGTATCGCTGACCAAACTAACTTATTGGCGTTAAATGCGGCGATAGAAGCGGCTCGTGCGGGTGAGCATGGTAGAGGTTTTGCCGTTGTTGCTGATGAAGTCAGACAGCTTGCTACAAGAACCAATGCAACCACCGATGAAATTGTCACAATGGTCAGTGAAAACCTACAGCGAACAGATAACGCCGTTAAGCTGATCGCTAAATGCCAAAAAGAAGCACTAGATACGCTAGAGCTCTCTGAAAAAGCAGGCAATGTGATGAATGAAATACAAGATGGCGCTAGCCGTGTTGTAGAGGCCGTGGAGCAATTTAACCGCTCGTTGTAGTTAATCAATAAGTTTTCATTGTAGGGGCGATGGGTAAAAAGCAATTCGCCTTATTCAACCTGTATTGAGGAGCGCTGAAGTCGCAATACTACTCCTGCCGCAGTCAAGTTAAGCGTTTTGAAGGGGAGGTAGTTCGACACCTGGTACAGGTTTTAGCCAGTTTGCTTGCTGTATAGAATGCTAAAGTAATTTAGTATGCGAAAAGGCTTGCCTTAAGACTTTGCCTGCATTTAATGTATCTAGCAGCAGAACTTCAATCTGCGTGACAACAATACAGGAGAGGATCGGGCTTTCACTTTTTCGCTCGACACAAACCCCTTTCAAATTTACACAATAGTGCAGTAAAACTCTCTTGCTGCGCTATTGTGTGTTCCATATTTTGTGAGTACTTATGTTTAACTCAGAACGCAAAGCGACGGTTATTCTGGTTGCGACGACGATGATCGCTGCACTTGGCTGGATATTCTCTAAGGAAACAATACAGGGTTTACCACCTTTTGGCTTTATTGGGGCGCGATTTACTATCGCTTCGCTCTGCTTACTGCCTCTATGTTACCGACCTTTGCTGAAAGCAAACTTAAAAGATGTGCTTTCTGCTGGTGGTGTCGGGCTCCTGTTAGGCAGTGCCGTTATGACATGGATTTACGCTATTTCTATCAGTGATACTCTTGGGGAAGGCGCATTTATCATGAGCCTTTCCATGCTGTTTGTGCCGATTGTTGCATGGGTTATGTTTCGTCAACGACCACAACGAATTTTCTGGCTTTCTTTGCCTATCGCTGTATTAGGTCTTGCTTGTCTTTCTTTAGTTGGTGGCTGGAAACAATCGGCCAGTCAATTGTGGTTTCTTGGTGCAGCACTGGTTTTGGCGCTTCATTTTAATGTGAACAGCAAATACTCTCAAAAACTACCTGTGCTGCTGCTTACTTGCGTGCAACTTTTTTCAGCAGGTTGCTTAGGTTTGTTGGTTTCATTTTTTATGGAATCTTTCCCGGCTGAGGTGGACTCCTCTATTTGGTGGTGGTTTGCGTTGAGTACCTTATTAGCGACGAGCTTGCGTTACGTAATGCAAACCATGGGGCAAAAATTTGTTCAGGCAGGTAACGCTGCTCTAATTATGATATTAGAACCAGTTTGGACGGTTATTCTGAGCGTGCTGTGGTATGGCGAAGTGCTAACGGCAAATAAACTAGTAGGTTGTGTGCTTATCTTATTTTCTCTAATTATTTATCGTACTGGCGGGCGGTTTCGCTTTCCTACTCGAAAGTAGAGCAAATTAACTTGGGTTGGGAGAATTTGAGGTGCCGGATGGCCTTCTACGAAAGTGATAATACGCGGTTACGCAATGCTAATGACACTTTTGATGTAGGCTGCCGACCCAGCTCTTCGCTGATCATCCAGCCAGCTTTAGCCAGTAGCTCTAAGTCGATCCCCGTTTCTATTCCTAACCCTTGGCATAAATACAGTACATCCTCCGTTGCGACATTTCCTGATGCGCCATGAGCGTATGGGCATCCACCCAGCCCAGCTACACTACTGTCGATGGTATTGATGCCCATACTCAATGCCTGATAAATGTTGGTGAGAGCTTGTCCCCATGTGTCGTGGAAATGGACAGCAAGCTGGCGAAGAGGTGCAACCAACATGACGGCTTCCAGCATAGCAGCGATACGGTTTGGCGTGCCTGTACCGATTGTGTCGCCTAGAGACACCTCATAACACCCTAAATCGATGAGTGATTTGACCACGCTCGCCACTTGTTTAGGGGCTGTCGGGCCATCGTAAGGGCAGTCGGCAACGCAGGATAGATAGCCACGAACAGGGATGCCGTGTTTGGTGGCTAATCGCATTACAGGTTCGAAGCGAGTTAGGCTTTCTGCAATCGAGCAATTGATATTGTGTTGGCAGAATCCTTCTGATGATGAAGTGAAAATCGCGACCTGATTGGCACCAGCCTCCAAGGCTTGTTCGAAGCCTTTTAGGTTTGGTGTCAGGGCAGAATAAGTAACATGATTTCGCCTTGTTATTGCTTTCATGACCTCTGTTGAGTCCGCCATTTGTGGCACCCATTTGGGCGAAACAAAAGAGCCCGCCTCAATATGCGTTAACCCAGTATCAGAGAGTAAGTTGATCAGCCGGATTTTAGTCTGGGTCGCAACAGGAGGTTCATTTTGCAACCCATCTCTAGGACCTACTTCGACAATCTTTACTTTGGAAGGTAGCATTACTTGTCCTGTGACTTGGTGACCCAACTTGGGCTACGTTTTTCAAGAAACGCTTGCAGCCCATCTTGACCTTGGGGTGATACTCTAATGTCCGCAATGAGCTTGCTAGTATAGTGAATCAGTTGTTGATCGATGGGGTTTTGATGACATTGATGGCAGAGCGTTTTCGCTTTACGCATCGCATCTGGGCTATTCAGTAGCAACGTCTTGATTACGCTATCGACCGCATTTTCAAGCTGTTTGGCTTCTTTCACTTCGTGCACAATACCAAACCGTTCGGCATCTTCGGCTGAAATGACTTCACCACTTAAGATATAGCGTCTAGCTTGTCTATTCCCCATCGCGCGCATGACGTAAGGCGCAATGGTCGCTGGAACTAAACCAAGCTTAACTTCACTTAAGCAAAAGTTGGCACTTTGGCTTGCGATGGCGATATCACTACAACAAATCAACCCTAAAGCACCACCATAAGCGGAACCTTGAACAACTGCGATGGTGGGTTGAGGGAACGAATCTAATGTTTCCATGAGTCTTGCCAAGTTTTGGGCATCAACGAAGTTATCTTGCCTCGTGCTGTCGGCCATCGACTGCATCCAATTCAAATCGGCCCCGGATGAAAAGTGCTTGCCGTTACTTCTTAATACCAAGCACCGCACATCCGTTCGTAAAGCGAGATAATCTAGGCGGTGGATCAGCAAGTCGATCGTACAAGCGTCAAAAGCATTGTGTTTAGCTGTTCTGTTTAGGGTAATGGTCGCTACGCCATTATCATCGACATGCCAAAGAACATCATCTTGCCTTTGGGCGTTGGGAATAATGCTTGGTTGCATTTCCTGCATACTAACTTCCTTAATTCATCTTTGGATGTTTACATTCTGAAGACGCCAAACTCGCTATCAGGAATGGGGGCATTTAATGCTGCCATTAACGCTTGACTCAACACCTGACGCGTTTTTTTAGGGTCAATAATTCCGTCATCCCATAGCCGAGCACTCGCAAAATAGGGATGTCCTTGTGTTTCATACAAGCCTATGATCGATTCTCTAAAAATGTGCTCTTCTTGCTCTGACCACTCTTCCCCCTGACGTTCCTTCGCGTCTTTTCGAACTTGTGTTAAAACGCCTGCTGCTTGTTCTCCGCCCATAACAGAAATACGCGCGTTCGGCCACATCCACATCATGGTTGGATCATACGCTCGGCCGCACATGCCGTAATTACCAGCGCCGTACGATCCACCGATGATCACGGTAAACTTCGGCACGTCAGCACAAGCGACGGCCATCACTAGCTTGGCGCCATGTTTTGCGATGCCTTCTTCTTCAACCTTTTTTCCGACCATAAAGCCGGTAATGTTTTGGAGAAAGAGAAGCGGTGTTTTCCGTTTGGCGCACAGCTCAATAAAGTGCGCGCCTTTTTGTGCCGATTCAGAAAACAAGATACCGTTGTTTGCCACAATACCAATCAAGTGTCCTTGAATACGAGCGAAGCCACACACTAGCGTTCTGCCGTACAAGGCTTTGAATTCGTCGAAATCAGAATCATCGACGATGCGGGCAATAATTTCTCGAACGTCGAATGACAGTCGTAAGTTGGCATTCACAATTCCGTAGATTTCTTCTGCGTCGTAGCGGGGAGGAAGCACGGTGTTTTCTGGCTTAACAGGTCTTGTTCTATTGGCATTGGCAATGGCTTCTCTCGCAAGCATTAGGGCATGTTCATCATTTTCAGCGTAATAATCTGCGACACCAGATTTTCGACAATGCACGTCTGCACCGCCGAGCTCTTCACCCGTCACGACTTCGCCAGTGGCCGCTTTCACCAAAGGTGGCCCCGCCAAAAAAATGGTGCCTTGCTCTTTAACCATAATGGACACATCCGCCATGGCAGGAACGTACGCGCCCCCAGCAGTGCAAAGCCCCATCACAACAGCAACTTGGGGGATGCCTTTCGCCGACATTCTCGCTTGGTTAAAGAAAATGCGACCAAAGTGTTCTTTATCGGGGAAGACGTCGGACTGATGAGGGAGATTTGCGCCACCGGAGTCCACCAAGTACACGCAGGGGAGTTGGCAACGTTGGGCAATCTCTTGCGCTCTAAGGTGTTTTTTTACCGTGAGTGGGTAGTAGGTTCCGCCTTTTACCGAAGCATCGTTGGCGATGACCATGCATTGAATCCCCTCTATGATACCAATGCCGGCGATAACGCCAGCGCAGGGGATCGCTTCGTCATACACTTGCCAGGCGGCAAACTGGCTGATTTCAAGAAAGTCAGTGTTGTCATCAAGCAAGCGCGCGATGCGTTCTCGTGCGGGGAGTTTTCCTTTTTGCCTCTGGTGCTGAATGGCTTTTTCACCGCCGCCCTGTTTGATGGTCTCGATGTGTTGATTAAGTTGAGTGACCAACGTTTCCATCGCAGCTTTATTGGAAAGAAATAACTCGTCAGTTGGCTTAGTTTTACTTTTGATAATGGCCATAATGACTTCCTTGTCGTATGTTCCGTTAGCGAGATTCTTCGAACAACTCTCGGCCTATTAACATGCGGCGAATCTCTGAGGTACCCGCGCCGATTTCATAAAGCTTTGCATCACGTAGCAAACGACCAGCAGGGTATTCATTGATGTAGCCATTCCCACCGAGCAGTTGTATTGCATCGAGTGCCATTTGTGTGGCGAGCTCTGCACTGTACAAAATCGCTCCTGCCGCATCTTTGCGTGTTGCGTTACCTCGATCACAAGCCGCTGCGACGGTATATACATACGCTTTTGCTGCACTCATTCGAGAGTACATATCGGCGATCTTGCCCTGAACTAACTGAAACTCGCCAATGGATTTTCCAAACTGCTCTCGTTCATGTACGTACGGGACCACAATGTCCATGCAAGCTTGCATTATCCCGAGTGGTCCGGCAGCGAGGACGACGCGCTCGTAATCCAGCCCACTCATTAACACCTCGACGCCTTTATTCAACTCGCCAAGAATATTCTCTTTTGGCACTACGCAATGGTTAAATACAAGTTCGCAAGTATTCGAGCCTCTCATGCCTAGCTTGTCCAGCTTTTGAGCATGAGTGAAACCTGCGAAGTTACGTTCAATAATGAATGCGGTAATGCCACGTGAACCTGCGCTGACATCCGTTTTAGCGTAAAGCACCACTACGTCAGCATCGGGCCCGTTTGTTATCCACATTTTGTTGCCATTCAGTACAAAATGGTCGCCCTTGTTCTCCGCTTTCAGTTGCATGCTTATCACGTCTGAACCGGCATTGGGCTCACTCATCGCTAGGGCGCCAACGTGCGTACCATCAATGAGTTTTGGAAGGTATTTTTCGCGTTGAGAAGGCGTGCCGTTACGAAAGATTTGGTTGACGCACAGGTTAGAATGAGCGCCGTAGCTTAGAGCGACAGACGCAGAGGCACGGCTGATTTCTTCCATGGCAACAACATGAGCGAGGTATCCCATGCCTGCACCACCAAGCTCTTCATCGACGGTCACACCAAGCAACCCCATTTCTCCCAACAAAGGCCATAAATGATTCGGGAACTGGTTATCGCGGTCTATCGCAGCGGCGATGGGCGCAATATGTTCCGTAGCAAAGGCATTAACGTGTTCTCGGAGCATATCGATGGTATCACCAAGTCCGAAATTGAGTGGGGTATAGGTGCTTTTCATAACGTCTCCCGGTATCAGAGGTAAGGTGGAAAAGCCGATAGCGGTGTTGCTAATTGAGTATAGCGTTTATGTCTGCTTGCTTTTGAGTGTTTGAATACAACGCTCCTTAGCGGCATTCAACTCAGCCATAACGACGCTGATGTCGTTGAGTTGTTGTTGTAGGACAGCTTGTTTCTCTTCAATGATATTGAGCATTTTCAACAACTGTCCTTCGGTTTGTTGCATGTCGTAGAGCTCGAAAAGTTCACGAATTTCTGCCAACGAAAAACCGAGTCGTTTCCCTCTTAAAATCAGTTTGAGGCGAATTCTATCCCTGCGTTGATAAACGCGCATATTGCCTTTTCGCTCTGGTTCAATCAGACCCACGTCTTCATAAAACCGGATACTGCGAGTAGTAATATCAAACTCCTTGGCGAGGTCACTGATCTTGTATTTTTCCATAACATACTTACCTCGAATAAAAATCCAGTTTCTGGAAATCGAACCTTTAATGGGAAGGTCGAACATCAACTTTGAAATATAAACGCCTGCTTGGTGTGTTTTTTCATCTCATTGTAAAGGCTAGTGCTATGCTTACGTAAACGTCAAGAAATCGCGGAATGAAAGTTTGTTAGTGAAAAAGGCGATAAAGGCTGGTGTGGCGCTTGGTGAGTAATTCTATGTAGGGTGTCATCATTCTGCCAAGTGTTCACATATACCTTAAGGGAATGCGAATCATGGGAAAAGACATCTGGATTGTCAGCGCGAAAAGAACGCCAATTGGGCGCTTTCAAGGCAAGTTGCAAACTTACTCTGCTCCTCAATTAGGCGCACTGGCGATCAAGGCGGCAATGCACGAAGTGAATGTGACTTCGGTGGATGAAGTGTTCATGGGATGTGTGCTTCCAGCAGGGTGTGGACAAGCTCCTGCGAGGCAAGCATCTATGGGGGCCGATCTTCCTTTGGGTGTAGGGTGCACCACCATTAACAAAGTGTGTGGCTCTGGCATGAAGAGCGTCATGTTAGCGCACGATCTCATTAAAGCTGGAACGATTCGCTCAGCCATTGCTGGTGGTATGGAAAGTATGACCAATGCGCCGTATTTGCTGAGGGAGGCGAGAAAGGGAATGCGCATGGGGCACCAGTCTACGTATGACCACATGTTTCTCGATGGGCTACAAGATGCTTACGAAGGGCACTTAATGGGTGTTTATGCTCAGCAAGTCGCTGACAGGCTTAAGTTCACCAGAGAGCAAATGGATGAATGGGCCGTGATGTCGGCAAAACGTGCGTTGGAAGCTCAAGAGCGAGGCTTGTTTGCCGATGAACTTTCGCCGGTTTCACTCAATACCAAGTCAGAACAAGCGGTGCTGGACTACGATGAGCACCCACGCTCGATTGACCTTGGTAAAATTCCTCAACTCAAACCTGCATTCGATGAAAAAGGTACGGTGACCGCTGCTAATTCGAGTGCCATTTCAGATGGCGCGGCGGCTCTTGTGCTTATGGATGAAGACACTGCGCGTCATCAGGGGCTTAAACCACTTGCGATCATCAAGGCGCACTCTACACATGCCAGAAAACCTGCAGAATTTACTTTGGCACCCGTCTACGCAATTGAGCAACTGCTGTTCCAGCTAGATTGGTCAATTTATGAAGTGGACCTGTGGGAAATCAATGAAGCCTTTGCCGTTGTGACACAAATAGCGGTGGCGGAACTTGGACTAGATACGAGCAAAGTAAATATTAAAGGTGGAGCCTGTGCACTTGGGCATCCGATAGGGGCTAGTGGCGCACGAATTCTGGTGACATTGATTCACAGTTTGCGTCAGCTACAAGCGCTAGGCACCAATGGTGATCTCGAAGCCAAAAAAGTGATGCGGGGTGTTGCGTCACTTTGTATCGGTGGTGGAGAAGCCACGGCGATAGGCATTGAAATACCGCTTTAATTGAAATCAGAAAGGAGTAAATGATGACTCGTTTGGTTCCCTTGTTTATTGGTGGCGAGTTTCGTGAATCTCAAACATCGGATTGGGTTGAGGTAACCAATCCTGCCACTAATGATGTCATTGCGTACGTTCCATGTTCCACAGAGCACGAGATGGAAGCTGCCATTGATAATGCGAAAGAGACATTCCAATCCTGGAAGGAAGTGGCAGTATCCGAGCGTGCCAGAGTCATGCTTCGTTATCAGCACTTGCTCAAAGAGCATCATGATGAGCTTGCCACACTGCTTTCTCATGAAACGGGTAAGATTTTAGCGGATGCTAAAGGCGATGTATGGCGTGGTATCGAGGTGGTTGAGCAGGCGGCAAACATTGCTAGCAACATGATGGGCGAAACCGTCGAAAACGTTGCCACGGATATTGATAGTTACTCAATGATTCAGCCCCTAGGTGTGTGTTGCGGCATTACGCCATTTAACTTTCCTGCCATGATTCCGTTGTGGATGTTCCCAATCGCTATCGCTGCGGGCAATACATTTGTGCTTAAACCCTCCGAACAAGTGCCATTGACCTCTATTCGTTTAGCTGAATTATTTGAGCAAGCTGGCGCGCCGAAAGGAGTGTTGCAGATCGTTCATGGCCGCAAAGAGCAAGTCGACTTTCTTCTGGCTCATCCTGATATTCGAGCGGTGTCATTTGTTGGCTCGGTTCCCGTTGCCCGTTATATCTACACCACAGGGACTAAACATTTTAAACGGGTTCAAGCTTTTGCTGGTGCAAAGAATCACATGGTGATCATGCCTGATGCAAACAAAGATCAAGTGGTGAATAACCTAATCGGAGCCTCCGTAGGGGCTGCGGGGCAGCGTTGTATGGCAATTTCTGTTGCGGTATTTGTCGGCGATTCAAAACAATGGATTACAGACCTCAAACAGGCAATGGCGAAAGTACACCCAGGGCCTTGGGACGATGAGCAAGCTGCTTATGGCCCACTGATCAGTGAGCAAGCTAAACAACGCGTATTGGACCTAATTGAAGATGGCAAACAACAAGGCGCAGTGTGTGAACTCGATGGCAGTCAGTGTGAAGTGGAAGGCTTTCCCGATGGAAACTGGATTGGCCCAACCTTGTTTAGCGGTGTAACAGCGAACATGTCGATTTACACGCAAGAGATATTTGGCCCTGTCTTAGTTTGTATGGAAGTCGAAACGTTGCAAGAAGCTATTGAGTTAGTGAATCGCAACCCTTACGGCAACGGAACTTCTATATTTACCGCTAATGGCGCTGCTGCGAGAAAATATCAGCATGACATTCAAGTCGGTCAGGTTGGGATCAATGTGCCAATTCCAGTCCCTTTACCATTTTTCTCCTTTACTGGTTGGAGAGGCAGTTTCTATGGTGATTTACATGCGTATGGTAAACAAGCGGTACGTTTTTATACCGAGACTAAAACGGTGACGGCACGTTGGTTTGATGACGATATTCCGACGGGGCCCAATCTGACCATCCAACTGCGCTGAGTGAATAAAAGGAGCTTTTATGGACTTTGAACTTAATGAAGATCAACGTGCATTTGCTGATACCGCTCAGCAATTTGCCGATGAGTGTTTAGCACCGATGGCGGCGGAGTGGGATGAAAAGCAGATCTTCCCCAAAGACGTATTGAGAGAGGCGGGGGAACTGGGGTTTCTCAGTCTCTACACTCCAGAAGCGCAAGGTGGCCTAGGGCTGAGTCGCTTGGATGCTTCAATTATCTTTGAACAACTGGCCATGGGATGTACGTCCACTACGGCGTTTATGACGATTCACAACATGGTCAGTTGGATGATAGCCAGTTTTGCTACCGATGAAGCCAAAACGCAGTTCTGTCCGAAATTAGTTACGGGGGAGTGGTTAGGCTCCTATTGCTTAACCGAGCCTAATGCGGGATCGGATGCCGCTTCGTTGGCCACAACCGCGAGCAAAAAAGGTGATACTTACGTGTTGAATGGTGGCAAAACCTTTATCTCTGGCGCAGGAGAGACAGATGTTTTGGTCGTGATGGCGCGAACCGGAGAAGCGGGTGCCAAAGGCGTGTCCGCATTTGTTATTCCTGCTCACGCTGATGGTATCAGCTATGGGCGCAAAGAACCCAAAATGGGTTGGAACAGCCAACCAACACGAGCGGTTACTTTTGAAAATGTCGTTATTCCAGCTAGCCATTTACTGGGCGAAGAAGGGCAAGGTTTTGTCTTTGCGATGAAAGGGCTTGATGGAGGGCGTATAAATATTGCGACCTGTTCCGTCGGTACGGCTCAACAGGCCCTTGAGCAGGCGACACAATACATTCAGGAGCGTAAGCAGTTCGGCAAGTCGCTTGCGCAGTTTCAAGCCTTACAATTCAAATTGGCAGACATGGCAACAGAGCTAGTGGCTGCGCGGCAGTTAGTGCGCTATGCCGCCAGCAAACTCGACCGAAATGACCCCGATGCCAAGGCTTATTGCGCGATGGCAAAACGGTTCGCAACCGATGTGGGCTTTCAGGTTTGCGACCAAGCGCTGCAGCTTTATGGCGGCTATGGTTACATCAAAGAGTATCCAATGGAGCGTCATTTCAGAGATGTGCGTGTGCATCAAATTCTGGAGGGGACAAACGAAATCATGCGCTTGATCATCGCACGTCGTTTGCTCTCTGAGGAGTCGGCCTTGCTGTAGCGAAGTATTGGATTTGCTCATTGAGAAAGGATTCAGATATGCCATTAACCCAAGAAGCCATTCAACATACGATCACTAATCACGTTGCGGTGGTGACGATGAACAACCCGCCAGCCAATACGTGGACAGCAGAGAGCCTCAAGGTACTGAAGTCGCTGATACTCACACTTAACAATGATAAGCAGGTCTACGCACTGGTTTTAACCGGCAGTGGAGAAAAGTTTTTCTCTGCTGGTGCAGATCTCAAGCTATTTTCTGACGGTGACAAAGCGATTGCGTTAGACATGGCGCGATGCTTTGGTGAAGCCTTTGAAACGCTCTCGGAATTCCGTGGTGTTTCCATTGCCGCTATTAATGGTTACGCCATGGGTGGAGGTTTAGAAGTGGCATTAGCTTGTGATATTCGAGTCGTTGAAGAGCAAGCGGTACTTGCTTTACCTGAAGCCAAAGTCGGACTTTTGCCCTGCGCTGGCGGTACCCAAAACCTCACAGCGTTAGTAGGGGAAGGCTGGGCAAAGCGTATCATTTTATGTGGAGAGCAAGTCAGCGCTGACAAAGCAAAAGAACTAGGCCTAGTTGAGGAGTTGGTTCCCAAAGGTGAAGCTTTAAGTAAAGCGCTGGAACTTGCTGAATCTGTTGCGAACCAGTCACCATCTTCTGTCGCCGCATGTAAGGCGCTCATTCAAAATATGCGCTCTGCGCCACTTAAGCACGGCTTAATGAAAGAGCGAGAGTTGTTTCTGAATCTTTTTGATACGGAAGATCAAGTTGAGGGTGTTCGCGCCTTTTTAGAAAAACGCCCACCGCAATGGAAAAACCGATAGGAGGCCACATGGCAGGGATGGTAACCATTAGTGAAATAGAGTGCTTAGATGGCGTGCACCGCATTGGTATCGCAACGTTAGACAACACCGCTTCATTGAATGCATTGACGTATGACATGTTAGTCCAACTTAACGATCAGCTTATCAAGTGGCAAGATGATCCACATATGGCTTGTGTGGTACTGACTGGCGCTGGAGAAAAAGCATTCTGTGCTGGTGGTGATGTTCGAGCTATGTATCACGTCATGCATAACGAGAGTAAAGAAAAAATCGTAGAGTTCTGTACGAACTATTTCTCGTTGGAGTATGAGTGTGACTATCTCATCCACACTTACAACAAACCCATTATCGGTTGGGGAGAAGGTATTGTCATGGGCGGTGGGATGGGGCTTTTTATGGGAACCAGCCATAAAGTTGTGACAACAACATCACGCCTTGCTATGCCAGAAATCAATATCGGACTGTATCCTGATGTGGGAGGTACGTGGTTTTTAAGCCAGATAGATCCGCAAGTGGGCTTATTCCTCGGATTGACAGGTTCAATGGTAAATTCAAGTGACGCTGTCACTATTGGTTTGGCCGATTGGTTACTGTTGGAAGAGCAGTATCCCACCTTACTGGATGAGCTAAAGCGGCTCCAGTGGGGCAAAGAAGATGCGAAAGAGTTGGTAACTGCACTACTACAGTTAATGGAAGAACAAGTTATTGATAGCAAACCAACCACGCAAATTTGTCCATACTTAGATCAGATAGAGGAAGCGTGCAAAGGCTTTGATCTTAATACGATAGCACAGCGAATCATGGCTATCGACGGGAACAGTCAGTGGATAGAAAACGCGAAACAAACGTTCGCCGCAGGCAGTCCGATCACCGCGCATATTTGCTTCAGACAAGTGAAAGAATACCACAGTTTACCACTTGCAGGTTGCTTCCGCTTGGAGCTGAGTTTATCGGTTCGCAGTGCCTTATTAGGTGAGTTTAAAGAGGGCGTCCGTTCTCGGCTTATTGACCGGGATGGCGAACCTAACTGGATGTTTAACAATGTCAGTGAAGTCGATGAAGATATCATCGATACCTTGTTTACCTCACTTTGGCCGGATGACGAACATCCGCTTGCTGATTTGGGTGAACAAACACTAGGTCAATAAGGAGAATGATCATGAGTACCATCGCATTTATCGGTTTAGGAAGAATGGGGCATCCGATGGCGCAAAACTTATTAGCGTCTGGATTTAACGTGCAAGTATTTGATGTCGATAGCGAAGCGGCAAAGCAACTTGCACCTTTTGGTGCGGTGGTGGCGAGCTCTATCGAGGAAGTCGTGGATGGTGCAAGCACGGTCATCACGATGCTACCAGCAGGATCTCACGTTCGTTCCGTGTATCTTGGCGACTTACACGGCGGCGTAGGTGTCCTCAATCTTGTCTCGCCAAGTACCTTGATGATTGATTGTTCAACCATTGATCCGGACTCTGCGCGATTAGTCGCCAATGAAGCGGCAAATAAACGCGTGTTGTTTGTCGACGCACCCGTTTCGGGGGGCGTTGCTGGCGCTAAAGCGGCGACATTAACCTTTATTGTTGGTGGTTCGGATCAAGCGTTTTCTAAAGCCAATGCGATTTTGCAGTATATGGGAAAAAATGTTTTCCATGCTGGCAAAGCAGGCGATGGTCAAATGGCGAAAATCTGTAACAACCTTATGCTCGGCATTTTAATGTCTGGTACGTGCGAGGCATTAAACCTAGGTATCGATCATGGACTCGATCCAAAAGTGCTATCAAACATCATGCTGCAAAGCTCTGGCCGAAATTGGGCATTGGAGCTTTACAATCCTTGCCCAGGCGTGATGGACAGTGCGCCAGCCAGTCACGATTACCAACCGGGCTTTATGAGCAAACTCATGCTGAAAGATCTCGGCTTGGGGTTAGATGCGGCGTTACAAACACATTCTTCGGTTCCGATGGGGTCGTTAGCGCGCAACTTATATTCTTTCCACAACGCGAGCGGCCACGGCGAGCTCGATTTCTCAAGCTTATTTGAGTTATACAAGAGTAAGAAAGGCTAGACTGAGTTTTGTGACAAACCAACCCGAGATGGTGACCTAAAACGCGCATCATTTCGGCCAACTTAGACTGGTTGAGATAGAGAACATTACGAGCTATGGAGTGCACCAATATGGACATAAAAAGTAGTGTTATTGCCATTACAGGAGCAGGGCAGGGGCTTGGGCAAATGATGGCCATTACCCTTGCTCAAGCTGGCGCTGATTTAGCGTTGTTGGATGTAAACGCCAGTGGCTTAATGGAAACACAAGAGCAGTGTCGAATGCTGAGTGCGAAAGCGTTGACATATCAAGTGGATGTCACCAACGAAATCGACGTTGAAACCACGTTTGAAGCGATTATCCAAGATTTTGGTCAACTCAATGGGTTAGTCAATAACGCTGGCGTGTTAAGAGATGGGTTACTTGTAAAAGCAAAAGATGGCGTGATCAGTAAGATGTCTTTGGATCAATTCAACTTGGTCATGAACGTTAACGTGACAGGAACATTTTTGTGTGGGCGTGAAGCTGCCGTCAAGATGATTGAGAGTGGCTCCCAAGGCGTTATCATCAATATTTCTAGTGTTGCGAGAGCAGGGAATATCGGACAAACCAATTATTCTGCATCTAAAGCGGCGGTCGCGACCATGGCGACAACATGGGCCCGTGAGCTCGCAAGATACGGTATTCGTGCGGCGGCGGTTGCACCAGGTGTAGTACACACCGCGATGGCAGAGCAAATGAAACCCGAAGCCATAGAGCGATTAGAAAAGATGATCCCAGTTGGCAGGATGGGCGAAACAAGCGAAATCGCGCATGCAGTAAAATACATTATTGAGAGTGATTACTTTACTGGCAGGGTTTTAGAAGTGGATGGCGGTATTCGTATGTAAGTGACCACTGAAATAAGGCTCTGATAGACCTGAATAATAAGTTTCTTTCCATTTCAACATTTTCTATGTTGTGGAGTGCTCATTCTGCGCAGCCCAAATGTATTTACAACTTATGTTTGGATTTACCTTGAGAATGATTTCTCACAATCCAATAAAGAGATGCAAATACCACTCAAATATTAAGTGAAATCATTAATTTGATTCTGATCACACTTTTGGTTTTTTAGTTTCCGCTTCTCATTAAGGCTATCTGCGTAAATGAAGTTGATAGTCAGTCTCATCAATTTTTAGTTTCAACTGTTTGTTTTTAAATAATTAATTGTTGAAGCACGAGAAATTCGTGTTGAGGTTAATATTCTATTTAAAGTGTGTAACTTCCATTAATGGAAGGTTAGTTTCCAGTTGTGGCTAATGAGCTTTAACTTTTTACTCCTCATAATGCGCCAAATGTAACATAGTGTTTCAAAGTGTAACAATAAACTCACACTAAGAGTGTGGTTTTGATCTCCACTCAATTCCGTTTTGTTTCGCTCTGAGCCCGACGTTACTCATGCTCAACACATAAACATTCTAATGACTATAACAACTGGTTCTTGGCTTGATATCAATCGTATCGTAGTAAATAACGGTTCATTCTAGCTGGTTAAATGCTTGATGACGAAGTTGAAAAATTGTAAGTAGAATAACTACTTATCGAAGTTTTTTCTTGTTCTCATACATTACCTCTGCGCTATTTGTGAGCTCTTATTTACTTTGATTGGCATCTGCTTTGAAACCAGACAACCATCGAGAAAGTTAATGGAAGCCTCAAGATATAAACGCATCTTGTCGAGGGGAAGTTTGGCGTCCGTCATACTTATGCTCTCAGGATGTAATTCAGCTTTACTTGACCCCAAAGGTGCCATTGGTGTGCAAGAAAAAGAGTTAATTATTACTGCTCTTTTGCTGATGTTGATCGTTGTAATCCCTGTGATTTTAATGACGATTTACTTCGCTTACCGATACCGCGCCTCTAACACTGAAGAAGAGTACGCACCCGAGTGGTCACACTCGACCAAAATCGAAGTGGTGGTATGGACAATTCCAATCATCATCATTGCGATTCTTGCGACGATCACATGGCGTTCGACTCATGAACTAGAGCCATCCAAACCTTTGGAAAGTGATGTTAAACCAATGACCATCGAAGTGGTGTCACTCGATTGGAAATGGTTGTTCATTTATCCAGAAGAAAACATTGCGACGGTGAACTATGTGGCGTTCCCGAAAGACGTGCCAGTGCAGTTCAAACTGACTTCGGACAACATCATGAACGCGTTTTTCATCCCTCGCTTAGGTACACAGATCTACGCGATGCCAGGCATGGTAACCAAGCTCAACCTCATAGCGAACCACGAAGGTGACTACAAGGGTTTTGCATCGAACTACAGCGGCGAAGGCTTTTCGCAAATGAAGTTCACAGCTTCAGCAATGTCTGATCGTGCTGCGTTCCTAAATTGGGTGCAGAAAGTGAAGGCGAGCCCTGATCGTATTGAAGATTGGGAGCAATACAGCTCACTGGCAGCGCCAAGTATCGCAGAGCCAGTCACTTTGTTCTCTAGCGTTCCTCCGTTCTTGTTCACCGACGTTGTGACTCAGCATCCTGGTTCAATGAACTGTTTGCCTGAAAACCAAGGATAATCGTAATGTTTGGAAGATTAACTCTTGATTCAGTTCCATTCCACGAACCTATTATTGTCATCACCCTAGCGGTTGTGGCGCTGGTTGGTTTAGCCGTAGTTTACGCGGTGACCAAAGCTGGAAAGTGGCAATATTTGTGGAATGAATGGTTTACTTCAGTAGACCATAAAAAACTTGGCTTCATGTACATCGCAGTAGCGATGGTGATGCTTGTTCGTGGTTTTGCTGACGCAGTCATGATGCGTAGTCAGCAACTCCTTTCTTCTGCGGGTGAAGCAGGTTACTTACCACCGCATCACTACGATCAAATTTTTACTGCCCATGGCGTGATCATGATCTTCTTCGTAGCGATGCCATTGGTCATTGGTCTGATGAACATCATCGTGCCATTGCAGATTGGTGCGCGTGACGTAGCTTTCCCGTATCTGAATAACTTGAGCTTCTGGCTGTTTGTTGTAGGTGTCATCCTAACAAACATGTCTCTCGGCTTAGGTGAATTTGGTCGTACCGGCTGGTTGGCGTATCCGCCGCTTTCAGGTATTGAGGCTAGCCCAGGAGTCGGGGTCGACTATTGGATTTGGGCGCTGCAGATATCAGGTGTTGGTACGACGTTAACAGGCGTGAACTTCTTCGCGACCATTTTGCGTATGCGTACACCGTCTATGCCAATGATGAAGATGCCAGTTTTCACTTGGGCATCTCTATGTGCAAACATTTTGATCATCATTTCATTCCCAATCCTAACGGTGACTATCGCTCTGCTTACGCTGGATAGATACCTAGGCATGCACTTCTTTACCAATGATCTTGGCGGCAACGTAATGATGTACGTCAACCTGATTTGGGCTTGGGGCCACCCAGAAGTGTACATTTTGATCTTGCCAATTTTTGGTGTGTTCTCAGAAGTCACCGCAACCTTCTCACGTAAAAAGTTGTTCGGTTACACATCGCTAGTTTGGGCTACCGTAGTTATCACGATTCTTGCCTTTGTCGTTTGGCTACACCACTTCTTTACGATGGGGTCTGGCGCGAACGTAAATGCCTTCTTCGGTATTGCCACGATGATCATTTCTATCCCAACAGGGGTGAAGATCTTCAACTGGCTATTCACGATGTACAAAGGCCGCATCCGCTTTACGACGCCAATGATGTGGACGCTGGGTTTCCTGATCACCTTTACTGTTGGTGGTATGACGGGCGTACTAATGGCTGTTCCGGGTGCAGATTTCGTTCTGCATAACTCAGTATTCCTAATTGCTCACTTTCACAACGTTATCATCGGTGGTGTGGTGTTTGGATGTTTCGCTGCGATCACTTACTGGTTCCCGAAAGCGACCGGTTTCACCATGAATGAAACTTGGGGCAAACGCGCGTTCTATCTTTGGATTATTGGTTTCTTAATGGCGTTCCTGCCGCTTTACGCGCTGGGCTTTATGGGGATGACTCGTCGTTTAAGCCAAGATATCAACCCAGAATACTTCCCACTGTTGTCGATTGCCGCAGCAGGTACGGTTGTGATTGCGCTGGGCGTATTGTCTCAGTTCATCCAAATTTACGTGAGTATCCGTGACCGCGAGCAAAACCGTGATTTAACTGGTGACCCGTGGGGTGGACGTACTCTTGAGTGGGCAACATCGTCTCCACCGCCGTTCTACAACTTTGCGCACCTACCAAAAGGTGATGTGCTAGATGCCTTCTGGTACCAGAAACAAAGTGGCGAGTTCGATCCAACTAAAGAAGTGGAATACGAACGTATTCATATGCCAAAAAACACGGCAACAGGCATCTACGTGTCGGCTTGGTCGCTCCTATTTGGCTTCGGCATGATTTGGTACATCTGGTGGCTAGCGGCGGCAAGTTTGGTCGGTATTATCGTGACGTGTATTCAGCATAGCTATAACGATGATGTGGATTACTACGTGGAAGTTGAAGAGATCAAAGCAATTGAGGCCGAACGTCGAGCTCAGCTTGAAGAAGCGAAGAAAAACTCAGTGAAAGACAGCGAAAGTAAAGATGATCTGGAGGTGACGTATGCAAACTAATATCGCAGCACATCACGACCATGATCACCACCATGACACGAATGGCAACAAGCTATTTGGCTTCTGGGTTTACCTGATGAGTGACTGTGTACTGTTTGCGACCTTGTTCGCGACATACGCTGTGCTGTCGAGCAATTCAATTGCGGGCCCAACAGGTAAAGACATTTTTGAACTCCCATTCGTGTTTGTCGAAACCATGCTGCTTCTGTTTAGCAGTATCACATTTGGTTTTGGCATTATCGCGATGAAGCGCAACAACGTTGCTGGTCTCAAACGTTGGATGTTAGTCACGTTCGCGCTTGGTCTTGGCTTTATCTGTATGGAGGTCTATGAGTTCCATCACCTGATTGAAGAAGGCTATGGGCCACAAACAAGTGCATTCCTATCGGCATTCTTTACGTTGGTTGGTACGCACGGCCTGCACGTAACCTTTGGTCTGATTTGGTTAGCGGTAGCGTATCATCAACTGTCGACGAAAGGTCTGAACGACAATATGGCAATGCGCTTTAACTGCTTAAGCCTATTCTGGCACTTTCTAGATATCGTTTGGATTTGTGTCTTTACCATCGTTTACTTACTGGGGGTAATGTAATGGATCAACATGTAGAAACCAGTTCGTCAGATTACGTGAAAGGCTTTATTGCCTCACTGATTCTGACGGTAATTCCGTTCTACTTTGTTTGGACGAAATCATTACCAGATACAACGACCTATGCGATTCTATTTGGATGTGCATTAGTGCAGATATTTGTTCACTTTAAATACTTCTTGCACATGGAAACAAAAACATCCGACGGACGTTGGAACCTTGTATCACTGATGTTTACCGCCATTGTTGTACTTATCCTTATCGCTGGCTCGGTATGGATCATCTACAACATGAACGTCAACATGAAGTTGTAGGTCAAGGTATGCTGAAAAGTTATTTGTCTATCACTAAACCGGGCATTATTTTCGGCAACCTGATTTCTGTTGCGGCGGGGTTCTTCCTCGCCGCAAAAACAGAACCAGCCAGTCTAATGCTGTTCGTTACGACGTTAGTTGGTGTTGGGTTAGTCATCGCTTCAGGTTGTGTGGTGAATAATATTTTCGATCGTGATATCGACCAAAAGATGGCACGTACACGAAATCGTGAAACAGTGAAAGGCAACATCAATATCGATATTGCGTTTGTTTATGCACTTGCTTTATTGCTGGTAGGAACCGCACTGTTATTTATCCGAGTGAACCCACTATCCGCTGTCGTCGTGTTGCTTGGCTACGTGTATTACGTGTTCTTTTACACGATGTGGTACAAACGTAACTCGGTGTATGGAACCTTAGTGGGAAGTATCTCAGGCGCAGTTCCGCCATTGGTGGGTTACTTAGCGGTAACAAACTTCATTAGCTTGGAAGCGATTTTACTCTTTACCATGTTCTGTCTCTGGCAAATGCCGCACTCGTATGCCATTGCCATGTTCCGCATGCAAGACTACCGAGAAGCCGGGATTCCCGTATTGCCAGTTAAAGAGGGCATTCATAAAGCTCATCGACACATGAAAGCGTATGTCGTGGCGTTTGGAGCAGCATCATTGGGGTTATTTTTACTAGGTGAAGCCGGGTATGAATACTTAGCGGTTGCAGCGGTTGTTTGCTTTATGTGGACGAAAGTGACCTTTCGCAGCATTGATGACAACAACTATATCGCTTGGTCAAAGTCGGTGTTTAAAGTCTCACTGCTAGTGGTGATGGGGATCAGTGGTGTGCTTGGTGTCGAGTTGATTCCTCTAGCTCTGTAACAACCAAACCTAAGCGTTTGCTAAGCGCCAATATCTTTTGCTGCTGAATGCATGAATGGCCTTACCTAGAAGTAAGGTCATTTAACTTTCTATTGTTCTTTATTTTCCCTGTTTTTCCTGCTCCTCCTCTAGCTTCACTATCACGTATTCATATCTAAAAGCAAAAACAACCAGTGTGTAAAACATAGTGAAGCACGTTTTCGCTGACGCGTAATAATGCCAAGAGATAGTGACTATTAAGCTAAAAAGTATAAACAGCGCAATAACTCTATTTGCCATATGAAAATTCAATATCGATAGTTTGTAATGTAAACATTTGGGGAGAGTGCTAGTTCCCATAGCAGCATACAAACTAACAATGTGAATGTTTGAGTTGAATCACCAGCTAGCGAAATACAAAAGTTTTACGACTGAAAGTGGGTGAGGAAGCACCTTAGCTCCAGTGAAATGAACACGATTAAGAATCATCCTTTTACATAATCTAAAAACTCACCAAACCTTAACCCAGATTAAAGTTTTGTCGTCTCCGAGGCATTAAGGTGCGCCTGTAGTTTGCAGGTCTCAAGGATTCAGAGAAGGAACAGCCATACATCGTGTATCGCTGTTCCTTTTTCGTTCTTGTTTACTTGCGAAAAGATAAAACATAAAGACAACTTTAAGAGGACTGGTTTTGAGCATTTTGTTTTCCGAAGCCCGAATTGGCAACATGACCCTAAAGAACCGTTTTGTGAGAAGCGCAACGTGGGAGAACATGGCGACCGAAGATGGTCACATGACGGTAAAGCTTTACGATATTTACGAAACGCTTGCGAAAGGGGAAGTTGGGCTTATTGTTACGGGTTATGCCAATATCGTTGAAGAAGAGAAACCCAACGCAGGTATGATGGGGATCTACAACGACTCTTTTATTGAAGAATACAAAAAGCTAACAGAGCTAGTACATCAACAAGATTCTAAAATCGTGATGCAAATTGCTTACGGTGGCACCAAAACCACCCATAACGTCGGTGAGCGTGTCATCTTCGCTCCGAGTGACGTGCCTGAGCGTGGTACAAATACGCAAGGCAAAGCGATGACAAAGGACGAAATAGACTACATCGTAAAGGCATTCGCATTGGCGAGTAAACGTGCTCAAGACGCTGGTTTTGACGGCGTAGAGATTCATGCGGCGCACACTTATTTAATTAACCAGTTTTTAAGCCCGTACTATAATCGTCGCGAAGACGAATATGGTGGTGACTTAGAAAATCGCATGCGCTTTCTTTTAGAAATTTATTCTGAAACCAGAAAGCTGGTTGGAAGCGAATTTCCCATCCTCGTTAAACTGACGGCAACAGAGTTCTTTGACGGCGGTTTAACGTTCAATGAAACTCGCGTCGTCTGCAAGAAACTTGAAGAAATAGGCGTTGATGCGATCATCGTATCTGGCAATGTTCACGGCAAAGCAAACGAACTTGTTGGTCAAACGTTCGATGGTTACACACTACAAGAAGAAGGTTACTTTCACGAATATGGTCACGTGATCAGTCAGGACGTTAGCATACCGGTGATTACTGTCGGCGGGCTGAGCGACATTGATGCGATTGAGAAAATTGCAGAAAACACAGGTATCCAATTTTTTGCTGTGTCACGCCCTTTATTGGCTGAGCCACAGTTGATCAAACGTTGGAAAGAAGGCAATCGCGCACCAGTAGATTGTGAACGTTGCTCAAAGTGTCGTACCAAGCGTGGTAACTTTTGCGTGGTGTATAAGAACCGAAATCGTCGCAAAAAATAGAACGAAGCGAATACACAAATACAAATTAGCCTCCACTCTGAATATGGAGGCTTTTAATTATCCGCATGTTAATCGAACCATTATTTATCTTCTTTTTGATAGTTTAAATAATGCACACAAAGATCGTGAAATGCTTTAGCTTGAGGCGAGATCGTGCGATCGGTTAACGTAAATATACCAATTTGCCTTTCAAGTGGTGGATCGATAAGCGGAATCCAAACCAAGCGTGTTTCATTGGTTGGGAAAGCAAGCTTCGGTAGGGTCGTGACACCAATCCCAAGTTCTAAGACAGAAAACAGTGAAGTAATATTTTCGACCGAATAGAGCGCTTGCTGACTCAGAGCTCTTGCTGGGGTTGGATCGAGAAGTGTACAAGTGCCGTTACGGATAAAGGGTTGTTCCAACAAAGTTTGCCACTCGATTCCTTCTGGATGACTTGCAATAGGGTTGTCCTTTAAACACACCACGCCTATTGGATCGGCTAACAGCGGCGTAAAGTCAATGCCGCCCTCATCGAGGTGAGAGGGGTTACCGAGCGCCAAGTCGACTTCACCGGAGAGTAAGCGAGCCTCGACGCCCGCCGCGTTATCATCGATCAAGCTTACTTCTACATTTGGATACTGCTCGCAAAAGGCACCCAACACGCTAGGGATGAGTTTCGCTGCAACAGAAGGAACGCTCGCAATTCGCACTCTCCCTTGCTGTCCGGCCGCGGCAGCTTTGAGATCGTTGTCCAGCGCACTGTAGATATTGAGAAACTGAACCACCTTGGGCAGACAAATTTCACCAAACGGGGTCAATTTGGTTTTGTTTCCGGGTTCAAACAGCGTTTGCCCTAGAATTTTTTCAAGCTCTTTTATCGATGTTGACAGTGCCGCCTGAGAACGATTTGCACGATGTGAAGCGGCTCGAAAGCCTCCTTCCTCGACTACCATCACAAAATGCATTAATTGTTGAAGCTTAATACTCATCCCTAATGCCTCTTAATCCCTTTATTTACGTTATTTTAAACAGGGTGATAATTTTAATTTATCAAATGTCAAAAATTTACCGTTAGATTTATCGCCTGTCAATGTGCATCATTTAACCATATTGAAACAAAGCTGTTACAAAGGTTGAAAGGCACGTGAATACTCCTACTAAAAAACACCCAGTTAAAACCAGTCTATTTGCTTCTAAAGCGCCGCTTGAATGGGCGATAGTCAACAACGGAACCCTGTATACGGCTCAAATTCCTATTGATGACACAGGCGCGGTTGTGGAAGGCGGTATCGAAGCACAAACACGTCAAACCTTTAACAATCTCATTCACACCCTGGAGTGTGCAGGGGAGTCTTTGGACTCGGTGTTGCAGGTCCTGATTTATGTGACTGACAGAGAATACTTAAAGACCGTTAACCAAGTGTACGCGGAATATTTTGAAGCGCCGTACCCAAATCGCGCCGCCATGGTGGTTGCAGGGTTAGCGCGAGAAGAGATGTTGGTGGAGTTTGTTGTCTACGCGTCGGCAAGCCAACCAGAATAAATCCAACGAGAATAATTAGAGATCAGTGAGTGAGTGGCTTGCCATCACAAATCGGAAGAACAAGGAAAGAACCATGACTTTTATTAACAATGTTCAAGCAGAAAAATCCCTCTATATAGCAGGTGAATGGCAATCGGGCATGGACACCATCGCCAATATTAACCCTTCTGATATCAGCGAAAACATTGGCGATTTCGCACAAGCGAGTGTGTCGCAAGTAGAGCAAGCGATTCAAGCGGCTAAATCAGCGCAGCCAGAGTGGGAAAAAACACCAATCGAGCGCAAGCAAGCAGTGCTACAAGCGATTGGTGATGAGCTCATTGCACGATGTGACGAATTGGGCACCTTGCTTTCGCGTGAAGAAGGTAAGCCATTTGCTGAAGGTCGAGGTGAGATTTACCGTGCTGGCCAATTCTTCCAATACTTTGCTGCTGAGGTTCTGCGTCAAATTGGCGATAGCGCTGCTTCCGTCCGTCCAGGTGTCTCCGTTGAAGTTACTCGCGAAGCCGTCGGCGTTATCGCCATTATCTCTCCTTGGAACTTCCCAACAGCAACAGCGGCTTGGAAAATCGCGCCAGCACTTGCGTTTGGCAACAGCGTCGTCTGGAAGCCTGCCAACCTAACCCCAGCAAGTGCCGTTGCGCTGACAGAGATTATCCATCGCCAAGGTTTACCTGCTGGCACGTTTAACCTCGTTTTGGGTAGCGGTTCGCAAGTAGGTAATACCCTTATCAATTCGAAGGATGTGAACGGCGTGAGCTTCACTGGTTCTGTGGACACAGGCCGTAAAGTTGCAGCGGCAACGGCACCAAATTTTGTGCGTTGTCAGCTAGAGATGGGTAGCAAAAATGCGCTCGTAGTGGCAGATGATGCAGACATTCAGATTGCTGTCGAAGCAACAATCGCAGGCTCATTCTCGGGTGCAGGTCAAAAGTGCACCGCGTCTTCTCGTCTTGTCGTTATGGACGGAGTTCACGACGCGTATGTTGAAGCGCTAATCAAACGCATGAGCGAACTTAAAGTGGGTCACGCTCTAGAAGAGGGCGTGTTCATGGGCCCTGTTGTTGATGGTAACCAGCTGAATGCGAACTTTGAGTGGATCGAAAACGCACGCCAAGCAGGCGCGGAGCTGGCTTTCGGTGGTGAGCGTCTGAGCCTAGAGCATGACGGTTACTACATGTCACCAACTCTGTTTTTAAATACACAGAATGGCTGGGAAGTGAACCAAGAAGAAGTCTTTGCGCCAATGGCGAGCGTGATTCGCGTTTCTGATCTGGATGAGGCAATTGCAGTCGCGAACGATACGCGCTTTGGCCTGACAGGCGGCATTATCACGCAAAGCTTGCGTAATAGCGCGATCTTCAAACAGCAAGTCCAAACGGGCTGCGTCATGGTTAACTTGCCAACTGCGGGTACAGATTATCACGTTCCATTTGGTGGCCGTAAAGAGTCTAGCTTTGGTCCTCGTGAGCAAGGTCAGTACGCCAAAGAGTTCTACACCGTAGTGAAAACCGCTTATCAGCGTCCTTACTAAGATCGGCAGGGTAACTGATGGTGTCAGTTACCCGCACTGAAAGGCTAAGAAATTGTTTAAGGAGTGGTTATGTACCAACAACGGATTGTGATTGACGGATTGCAGTACTGCAATTGGGATCGAGAGTATTTCCAAACGCTTAAGGCGAGTGGCATTACCGCCGTTCATGCCACCATCGTCTACCACGAAACTGCGCGCGAAACCTTAACGCGTTTTGCTGAATGGAACTTGCGCTTCGAGCAAAATGCGGACCTCATCATGCCTATTTATTCAATGGCAGATGTAGAAAAAGCCAAAGCAGAAGGTAAAGTCGGCATCTTCTTCGGCGCGCAGAATTGCTCACCGATTGATGATGAAATTGGCCTGATTGAAGTGATGCGCCGCCAAGGTCTGCTGATCATGCAACTGACCTACAACAACCAAAGCTTACTGGCGACAGGTTGTTACGAACAAAACGATTCCGGCGTAACTCGCTTTGGTAAACAAGCGATTGAAGAGATGAACCGAGTCGGGATGATCATTGATATGTCCCACAGCGCAGAGCGTTCAACGTTGGAAGCTATCGAGCTCTCTTCGCGTCCAATTTGTATCAGCCATGCTAACCCGACGTTTGCGCATGACGCACTGCGCAACAAGTCCAACACCGTGATCAAAGCACTGACGGAGCGCGGTGGTTTGATTGGATTCAGTTTATATCCGTTCCATTTACCAAATGGCAGCCAGTGCACGCTGGATGATTTCTGCCAGATGGTAGCGAAAACCGCAGACATGTTTGGCGTCGACCATTTAGGCATCGGTAGTGATTTGTGCCTAAATCAGCCGCAACAAGTGTTGGAGTGGATGCGCAACGGGCGTTGGTCAAAAGCGATGGATTACGGCGAAGGTTCAGCAAGTAACTCGGGATGGCCAGATGCGCTGCCATGGTTCTGCGGCAGCGCAGGGATGGAGAACATCTACAACGGATTAATGGGTCACGGATTCAGTGAATCTGAGGCTGGAAAAATATTGGGTGAAAACTGGTTCAACTTCCTTAAAGAAGGATTAGAGCCTATTTCATAGCATTCCCCAAAGTAGGAACCGCCTACCCACATAATAACAATACGGCAGGCGTAAAACTCACATTTGTAGCCAGTCTTTGGCTGCTGCAAAGAACCTCTGGAGCCAGAGTATGTCTGATTTAACCAATAGCATGAAAGCTTCCACGATGAGCGTGTCATCGGGCAAGTCGAAAGCAAAACACAACACATCAACAACAGAAAACACGACGGACAAATTAGGACTGAATAACCCGGCCTTTTGGTATAGCGGTGGTTTCATCGCGTTGTTCGTTGCTATTGCACTTTATGACGGCGAGCTGTTATCTACGATCGTTAACGCTGGCTTTGGCTGGGCAGTTCAGGTATTTGGTCCATACTGGCAGTTACTGCTGCTTCTCACTTTTCTTATTGGTCTTGGCTTGGCTGCAGGGCGAACAGGCAAGGTGATGTTGGGCGGGATTGCAAAACCAGAAATGGATTCTTTCCGCTGGATGGCGATTATTTTCTGTACCTTATTGGCTGGTGGTGGTGTTTTCTGGGCCGCGGCTGAGCCTATCGCGCATTACGTTAGCCCACCCCCTTTGTACGGCGCGCAAGATAACCCGCAGCAAGGTGCGGTGAATGCGTTGTCGCAATCCTTTATGCACTGGGGCTTTCTGGCTTGGGCGATTGTAGGTAGCTTAACTTCCATCGTGGTGATGCACCTGCATTACGACAAAGGTTTACCACTAAAACCCCGTATTTTGCTTTACCCAGTCTTGGGCGAACGAGCACTTAAAGGCCAACTCGGTGCATTGATTGACGCGTGCTGCATTATCGCGGTAGCCGCGGGCACCATCGGGCCAATTGGGTTTTTAGGCTTGCAGGTTAGCTACGCGTTAAATGCGCTGTTTGATATTCCTGATGGCTTTACCACTCAGCTTATCATCATCTTGTTTGCGATTGCTCTTTACACCTTGTCAGCACTCAGTGGATTAAGCCGAGGCATGCAACTGCTTAGTCGTTACAACGTGATTCTGGCAATGGCATTGATGGTTTACATCCTGTTTTTTGGCCCTACGAATTTTATCTTTAACGGATACATTCAAGGTGTAGGGAGCATGCTGGATAACTTTATCCCAATGGCGACCTACCGTGGTGATGAAGGTTGGCTAAGCTGGTGGACAGTATTTTTCTGGGGCTGGTTCCTGGGTTATGGTCCGATGATGGCAATCTTTATTGCGCGTATTTCCCGTGGTCGAACTATCCGCCAAGTCATTTCCACCATCAGTATTGTGGCTCCGTTAACCACCTGTTTTTGGTTCACGATTGTGGGCGGCTCAGGTCTTGCGTTTGAAATTGCTGAACCGGGTAGCGTGAGTGCGGCGTTCGAAGGCTTTAACCTGCCAGGTGCTTTGCTTGCGGTGACTCAGCAACTACCAATGCCAATGCTGACTTCAATTCTATTTCTGATTTTAACCACGATCTTCATCGTCACGACGGGCGACTCAATGACCTACACAATCAGTGTCGTGATCAGTGGTGAAACGGAGCCGAATGCGATCATCCGTACCTTCTGGGGCGTAATGATGGGTGTGACGGCACTAATCCTGATTTCTCTTGGCTCTGGTGGCATCTCTGCACTGCAATCTTTCATTGTGATTACCGCGGTTCCGGTTTCGCTGATTCTGTTACCGTCACTTTGGAATGCGCCGCAAATCGCAATCAAAATGGCGAAAGAGCAAGGGCTATAACAATTATCTAATTCAAACAACGTGGAGCTTGTGCGGGTGTTTTCCTCCTGCATCCGCACAAACCCTAGTATTCTTACAATAACAAATAGGTGGTGAGCAAAATGGATGCACATCGTTCTACTTATACGGAAGCAACTATGCGCGATGCAGCGATTGTCATGGCAGCCGAAAGGCTTGGCGCAATGCACCAAAACCGAATCAGCTTTGTTCGCAGTCTGATTCGTAATATGGCAAGCCAAAACTGGCAAGTAACCAAGCATGAGTGGCAGCTTTGTCCTCGTGGTTATGGTCATGTGATTTACAAATTGACCACGCCAGAGCACGTTTATCATTTGGTGGTATTCTGTGATGAAATTGCCGACGACGAGCGTAATGATCGCGTCATTGCTGAAAAGTGGGACGTCACATTTGCACTGGTTCAAGGCGATGTTGATGTTACTTTGTTGGAAAGATTGCGAGAAAATGTACCGCTGCAAGAAGCGGGACGTAATCCAAACAACGTACTTGTTCTTGCTCGCGCAAACAAAAGTGTGCGCGTGTTTGAGCACATTGTTAGCGCGCTTTCTCAAGGCGAGCAGCCTGAGCCGAAAGAGTTAGCGGAAGTGGGTTATATCCTGCGTACCACAGCTGTTTATGGTAACGGAAAGTTTGGTATCGCCGATTTCAAACTGTTAGAGAATAACTCAGATTTCAGCCAGTCTTTTAGTGCGCAAATGTGTGCCGTATATATGTTGCGTGAATTCAGCCTAGATTGGGTGCACTATCTGGCACTTCAACAAGGTGGCGACAAGGCGGTGGCTTTGCATCGTGGCTTGCAGCGCTACCTTGGTGTCGGCAATGCTACTGGCTTAGGCATGGCTCCATACTTGATTAATCACCCGTGCATCGTTGACCAATGGATGACCTCTCGCGAACGTGCGGTAGCGCGAGTCTTTGCGATGCCATGTGAAGCGTCGTTCCATGTTCCTTTGCAAGGATTGCTGCAAAAAGCACAGCGTCATTTAGAGCAAGTCATCACCATCAATGAACATCAAGACAGGCTCAATCATCAAGCGATAGCAGACATCAAACAACTGCTATCGAAGCTAACAACGTTAATGGAATTACATCCGAACTGGGCGAGTTTGGTCGAGCATAAGAAAACAATGAGTGTGGAAGCCCAAGAAATCCTCACCTCTTGCTTGATCGAACTCTACCCATCTTTAGTGGATGAATTTGCTAGCCAAATGAATACGGATGAAACGTTATCTATTCCGGGCGGGAAAAAGATCCAAGATTTACTGGAAGTGTTGCAAAGCAAGTACCGCTGGGCGATTGATGCGGATTACTCACTAGCCGAGAACAACTACTGGTTCTGGTATCGCTCACAAGATAAAGAAGAGCCAAGGCTTGGTGTTCGCGGGGAAGAGGCTGGAGAAGAAAAAGAACTGCCGCTTGATATCGGCAGACAAGTGAATCGCTTGTACCAGGCCTTGCTTGACTGTGATGTAGAAATGTCCGTAGCAGAGTTTCTATTGCAAAAACCGGCTTATCGTTCGATCACACGTCGCGTATGGACGCTAGGCAACCGTGCGATGGGGGATATTCAAATGAATGTGCTGCGTAAAGATGCGTTACCAATGCACTTACTGCGCTGTAAATTGGCGATCTTTGGCGCGACTAAGTTTGATCCGCGCTCGGATCGTTGGGTTCGAGTAACCTTCTTCCAGGGCGCGCCGCTGTTAGATGAAATTCACGATCCTAAACTGGCAGACACATGGATTTTCCCTAGCATGCCGCCGCGTGACGAAATTGTGCAAAGTGACAATCAAAAAATCAACGGAGGATTTGCATTATGATCGTCTCTCACAACGAATTGGTGGCCGCGGTTAATAAGGCATTTCTTGGCATGCGCCGTCACTGTGGTGAGGCGGATGTCATTGCGAACATGGTGGCGGACTTGCAAATGGTTGGCTTGCACGGGGTGCGTCACTTTAATAACGCCAGCCTGTTTCTTGGGTTAGATTCGGACTGCGCCGTATCGGTGACCAACAGCACGTCAGCGAGTATCGAGATGGATTTGCACAATGGCAGTGTGGCGTGCCACTTACCCGCCGTGTTGGATTTCGCACTTGAGAAAATGATTAACCGTAAGTCGATTACTATCACGTTGAAACAGTGCCATAACCGCTGGCTCGGCTTTAGTGAGTTGTTGAAGCTCTCTGCGAAAGGCATCGCATGTCGCGCACAATGGGTCAATGGCTCTAGTCCCAAGCGAACGCTTTATGTGTTAAACCGCGGACGAATCGCACCAGAAGTCTTTTTCTCGGATCAGTTTGATGGGCATGATACGGATTTGCATAGTATGGTTATCGAGCTCTCCGTGAACGATTTCGATATCGAGAAAAGTGCACAAGGGTATACCACCCACATTGAAGGTGATGAGTTAAGCCGCACGCAACAAGCTTCTTGGCAAAATGGTATCTTTGTCGAAGACCAAGAATGGGAAACACTGAAACAAACCGCAACCGCGTTGCTGGTGGAGAACAGTGAGCGTTCTATGCTCGGTGCTGGTGGTGTGGTTTAAGCGATGAAAGGCGATGATTCCAAGTAGAAGTGATGAAGGCTGCTGTTTAGCGGCCTTTTTTTGTGCGCGATGTTTGGTCACTTCTGAAGTTCAAAGACTATGATTACCGTTATCCGCAAGATGGAGCAACACAGGTAAGAAAAATGGATCTTCAAGAGAATAAAAGAAATGCCATTGCGTTTTACGAAACCGCTTATAGAGGTAACCCAAGAAAGGCAGTTGAAAACTACGTAGGTGATGAGTACATCCAGCACAATCCATTAGTTGGAAATGGCCCCGAGGCTTTTATCGAGTATTTTGAGCGGATGCAAAACGAGTATCCCGATAAAGATATTACGTTTGTGCGAGCCATTGCTGAAGGGAATTTGGTGGCACTACACACTCACCAAACATGGCCTAATGATATTGAATACGTGACGATGGATTTCTTTCGTTTTGATCACAATGGGAAGATCGTTGAACATTGGGATGCTCTGCAAGAGATACCCAAAGAAACATTGAATGGTCACACCATGTATTAACGAGTCATTGATTAGTCTCCCATGCCGTTTATTCAAACGGTATGGGAGGTTAAATGATTTGTGGCACTCGAAGTATTAATCATCAAAGCGCTTTTTCGATTCTCACCGCGACGTCTTCAGATACCCAGCCTTTCCACAAGTCAGGGTAGGTATTAAAGAAGTAAAACATCGCTTCTTCACCGTCCGCGTAGTTATCTTCCATCCAGGCCAGCATTTCACTCATTTGCTCGTTGGTAAATCCGCGTTTCTGCAAGTACGCGAATGCTTGGGGTTCTTTGCTCGCAAACGCCTCAGTTGTTACTGTGCGAACTGGAGAAGGTGGGTACATTGTTACTTTTGGTGAAGCGCAATCAGGCTGAGTGGTACAGTTGCGATACTCTTCTAAATCTGTTCCGCTACCAAAATCCACTTTGACCATATCATACTTGCCCAATACGGGCGTCGGTGACCAGTAGTAACCAAACCAAGGCATTTTGCGATCATAGGCCTTGGCGATGGTGCCAGCTAATGCTGCGCCAGATCCTGGGTCAACCATCTCAAAGCCGTGCTCACTTAACCCTAATGCATTAAACAAGTGACCGGAGGTGATTTGGCATGTCCAACCAGCAGGGCAGCTATAAAACGCGAACTTGTCATCATCCTCTGGGTGTTCAAATAGTTTGGCGTGCTTGATGATGTAGTGGTCAACTAAAATTGGCCACGGTTTTAGAGTTTTCCCAATATAACCGTTCTGATTCATTGGGAGTTAGGCC